>CAZXVQ010000006.1:17470-20775 GCA_964644295.1 uncultured Clostridium sp. | reverse complement strand
TACTTCCTATACCATGTTTCTATTTTATTTAGTGTTGTATAATTGTTCGGTTCAATTGTTCCAACCAAAGAACTGCTAGATATTACCGTATTTACATTTCTGTATAATCCAATAAATGGAACATCTTCTTGATATAAAGCATAGATTTTTTGATATGTTGCCTTTAGTTTATCCGTGCTTCCAGCTACGATTACATTTTCCATTAATTCTTGCATTTCTTCGCTTTCATAATTTGATATATTATTTGTTCCAAAGTAATATGTTAAATCTGGTGAAAGCGAATTATACACTCCTGTAAATAAAATTTGATAATTTTTGCTCCCTATATATTTTGTATATTGTTCATCAGATATTTTTTCTATGGTAACACCGATTCCTATGTTCTCCAGTTGTTCTTTAACAACTTCTGCTACAGCTATTCTTGTTTCATCATTTTTATTTACTGAAATCTTAAGTTTTAAGGTTCTACTTATTCCATCTATTTCTTTTTTCCATTTATTATTTGTATATTTCCATCCACCATCTTCTAAAATACTTTTTGCTTTCTCTACATTATATACTGAAGCATTGGCACTTGCTGTATATAAATAACTTCCGTAATCTAGTGGATATTCTGCCACAGTATTTTGGTTGTTAAAAATTGTTGAGACTATATTGTATTTATCTATTGCGTAGCTTAATGCTTGTCTTACAGCTTTATCTTGTAATATAGTATCCTGGCAATTTAAGCATAAAAAGTCAAATTGTCTTCCAGCATATTGAGTATCGCTAAACCCTATTGTTCCAATATATTCTTTATAATTTGGATTTGATGTGTTTAGTATTTCTATATTTCCAATTTTGAAGCTGTTGTATGCCTCTCCCATAGACGAGTATAGATTTATTTTTATTGTGTCTATTTTCGAGTCATTATCGCCCTTCCATTTTTCGTTTTTGGTTAATGATATGTCTGTAGCACTAATATTGGATATTTTAAATCTTCCTGTTCCTATTGGAGTTTTACTGCTAGTATAAAAATCTTCTCCATAATAATATGAGCTAGACATTATAGGGAATGTTAAATTATATTCAAAAAATGGAATTGTTCCATCAACTGTTAATTTTATTGTGTTTGTGTCTATTACTTCTGTATCCACAATATGTTCTACATTGTATTTATAAATTGAATCTCCTTGTTTTAATAAATTAATTGTAAATTCTACGTCTTGAGCTATAAGTGCCAACCCATCCTGCCACTTTACGCTATTATCTATTTTTATAACATATGTGTTGGTTCCGGTTTTCGAGCATTCTTTTGCCAAGCAATTTTCTAGATTATAATCAGTTGTAATTTTGAACAGTGGCTCATAAATTAAAGTGTCTATGTTAAGTATTGCACTGTTTTTGGTTATTAAAGGATTCATCGTATCGTAATCTGTAACAGATAATCGTATGTCCCTTATTATATTTTCTTCCTCTGAGACATCTGCTTGCTCGGTGTTTGTTATTGTTTCGTCTTGACTGTAGTATATTCTATAGCCCGCATACCCAATAATTCCAACCGCAAATATTATAAAAAAATATTTGAATAATGCGCCTATTTTCATTATTCCTAGTAGATGTTAGCTTTCAAAGCTTACATCTCTCTCCTTTCCTGTAAGCTTTTGAAAGCTTACATAATACTCTGCATAAGATATCCGTAGCTCACTTCGTTTTGCACGGCTATTTTAACTGGATGGGTGAAATTTATTTTTCAACCTTTATTCCCTTCTTGTTAATTAGCATTACCTTTATAGATTTTACATGCTAATAATACATTAATTTTTCGTTTTTTTCAATAGAATTTTACAATAAAAGACGAAAACAAAAAGGACATGTTTTTTCATGCCCCTATTTTAACTTAACTTAAATTTATATAAACTATTTCCTAGACTCTACTATTAGTTTTATACCAGTTCTTTCTTCGCCTTCAACTTCCACTTCTGCAAATGCTGGTATACATATTAAGTCTACTCCTGCTGGTGCAACAAATCCCCTTGCTATTGCAACAGCTTTTACTGCCTGGTTTAGAGCACCTGCTCCAATTGCTTGCATTTCTGCCTTGTTTGACTCCTTTACCAGTCCTGCTATTGCTCCTGCAACTGAGTTTGGATTTGATTTTGATGAGATTTTTAAAACTTCCATTGTTTTCCTCCTAATATTTTATTTTTTTGTATGTTTAAGTACAGTTATATTTATACAATATTTGGAAGAAAATGTCTACACAGTTTTGGAATTTTTTTACAGTTTTCATCGTGCTAATTCTGCATATTTCGCCATTTATTTTGTAATTATTCTTTCTATTTTATTTACTCGACACGTTTCATCATTAATTTCAAAAATACAGCCATTAAGCACACATTCTCCTTCTGCTAATTTATATTTTTCTGGAAGAGAAGTCTCAAATCTTTTTATTGAAGCTTTTATGTCCATTCCGATTACAGATTTTTTAGGTCCTGTCATTCCAATATCGGTAATGTATGCCATTCCATGCTCTAATATTTGCTCATCTGCTGTTTGTACATGTGTATGTGTTCCAAAAAGCACAGTTGCCTTGCCATCTAAGTAGTATGCCATCGCTATTTTTTCCGCTGTGGCTTCTGCGTGAAAGTCCACTATTATTATATCAGCCTCTTTGCTAACTTCATTTAATATTTGTTGTGCTTTTAAAAATGGGTTTTCGGATAAAACATTCATATCTGTTCTGCCTATTAAATTTACCACACATATTTTTTTCTCTAGTGTATGACCATCTGAATTAATTTTTGTTGTATAAATTCTGTATCCTTTGCCTGGTACATTTTCTGGATAGTTTGCTGGTCTAATTATTTTTTCGTTATCTATAAATGAAAAAATATCCTTTTTCCCCCAAGTATGATTTCCCATAGTTATTGCATCTATTTTTAAATTTTGTAATTCTCTAAATATGCTTGTTGTAATTCCCATTCCACCTGCAGAGTTTTCTGCATTTACTATTACAAAATCAATTTTTTTCTCTTCTTTTATTTTAGGTAATTCTTCTTTTAATTTTTTTACTCCGCCTTCTCCTACAAGGTCCCCAACTGCTAATATTCTCAAAGTTTCATCTTACCTTTCTTTATTAATTTTTTGCATAAATATATGCCAACATGATTATACCATACAGCAGTCCAAATCTGCAACCAAAATATAATAAAACACCCAAAACATTAGATTTTCTAATATTTTGAGTGCTAATATTATTTGTTATTTTGCAAAATCCACAACTCTTGTTTCTCTTATAATGTTTACTTTTATTTGTCCTGGAT
>CAZXVQ010000006.1:0-17460 GCA_964644295.1 uncultured Clostridium sp. | reverse complement strand
AAAATAAAAAAAGAATTGACAATTTTCGTCAATCCTTTTTAATATTATATTATTATATTATTTTGCATACTCTATAGCTCTTGATTCCCTAATAACATTAACTTTTATTTGCCCTGGATATTCCATTTCATCTTCAACTTTCTTTGCAATATCTCTTGCAAGAATTGTCATGTCTGCGTCTGTTATTTGTTCTGGTTTTACAATTATTCTAACTTCACGACCTGCTTGTATTGCAAATGATTTTTCAACTCCCTTAAATGAGTCTGCAATCTCTTCCAATTTTTCCAATCTTTTTATGTAATTTTCTAAGGTTTCTCTTCTTGCACCTGGTCTTGAAGCAGATATTGCATCAGCTGCAGCAACTAAAACTGCCTCTATTGTTTGTGGTTCTGTATCTCCATGATGTGCCTCCACTGCATTAATTACTATTGGATTTTCCTTGTATTTTTTCAGAATATCTACACCAATTTGAACGTGTGTACCTTCTACATCGTGGTCTAATGCTTTTCCAATATCATGCAAAAGTCCTGCACGTCTTGCAAGTTTTGGATCTAATCCAAGCTCATCTGCCATAATTCTTGCTAAGTTTGATACTTCTATTGAGTGGTTTAATACATTTTGTCCATAACTTGTTCTGTATTTTAGCTTTCCTAGCAAGTTTACTAAATCCGGATGTAGTCCGATTACACCAGTTTCTAGGCAAGCTCTTTCGCCTTCCTCTTTTATGGTTTGAGCAATTTCTTCTTTTGCCTTTTCAACCATTTCTTCGATTTTTGCTGGGTGAATTCTTCCATCTTCCATTAGCTTTTCTAGAGCTATTCTTGCCACCTCTCTTCTTAGTGCATCAAATCCCGAAATTACTACTGCTTCTGGGGTATCGTCTATTATTAAGTCTACTCCAGTTAATGTTTCTAGAGCCCTAATATTTCTACCTTCTCTACCAATTATTCTGCCTTTCATTTCATCGTTTGGTAATGTAACAATAGATACGGTAGTTTCTGCGGTGTGATCTGCAGCACACTTTTGTATTGCGTACCCTATTACCTCTTTTGCCTTTTTTACAGATTCTTCTTTAACTTTGGTTTCTGCCTCTTTTATTAAATTTGCTTTTTCTAAAGTTAGTTGCTTGTCCATTTCTGCTAACAATTGCTTTTTTGCCTCATCCTTTGATAATCCTGATATCTTTTGAAGCGCTTGCATTTGCTTTTCTAAAACATTTGAAACTTCCTTTTTCTTGTTTTCTAGCTCTTGCTTTCTGTTTTCAAAATCCTGCTCTTTTTTCTCCATTTGCTCCATTTTGTTTTCAAGATTTTCTTCTTTTTGTAGTAATCTTCTTTCTTGTTGTTGAACCTCGCCTCTTCTTTCTCTAACCTCATTGTCTAAATCTTTTCTAGCATTTAAAATTTCCTCTTTAGCCTTATATATTTCTTCTTTCTTTTTATTTTCGGCTTCCTTTTGTGCTAGTTCTATTATTTTTTTAGCTTCGTTTTCTGCACTGCCTAATTTGGCTTCTGCTGTCTTTTTTCTTATTGCCATACCAACAAAGGTAAAAATAACTGCTGAGACTAGAAAAATGGCGATATAAATTACGATTTGCATAATTTTACACCTCTTTCTATTTAATTTTCAATGTGCATAAAAATATATATCCAATATTCTTGTTTATATATAAATTCTATTTTAATCTATATTAATATTAGCATATATCTTATCATATACTATTTTATATTTATTATTGTAAACTGTCAAGTACTTTTGCAAAAAACGAAAAGAACAGCTGTGCTTGGGATGTTACAATAAAACCCACATACAAAATAGCCCGGAAATTCTTCCGGGCTACGTGTTGGTCTTTAACTGCGAAATTCCTCGATTAGAGAATTAAATACACTTTCCATGAGTTCACTTTCGAAAGCAATTTCAAAGCTTACGCCTTGTTCAATCAGTTTCTTTGCAATTAGAAAACATCTGGTCAGAGTTTTCATTTCCTTGCCTGTAAAATCGTCAACATCTGGTCTTACAACCACATTTTCGAAATAGAAGGTGTTACATTCTACAGTTGAAACCTCAGGAATTCCTTCGCCGTCGAGGTCGATATTTCCGCCATTATAGATGAAAATGGCAATCTTCTTCTTCTCCTCAATCTGCTGGCGGACTTCCTTCAAAAGCGACCTAAGTGCGCTAATCTCTTCATTTGCCTTTGCCATCGAACTTTCGGCTTCGTTAAACTCATTTTTAAGCCTTTCCACTTTCTCCTTTATTTGAGAAAATTCAGTAAGCATTTTCATTAACTGAAGTTTTGCCTGCTCAAGTTCATTTTGAACTTCACGCCTCTTGGTGACATCACAATCGTGCTCTTTCTCGCTCTGACTTAACTGCTGGCTTAATTCTGTTTCCTGCTTTCTAAGCTCTTCTAAGGTGATTGTTCTTCTTGTAGTTTCCATGTTTTCGACCTCCTCAGGCTCGTTGCTTAATTCTGCGGTGGTTACATCTGTGTCTTCTGTTTCGGTCTGCACATCTTCTTGGTCAGCCAAGTCATCATCTGCAGTAGCATTGTGCGGTTTCTTTTGATTCTTGGTTAGAGCTTTAATTAAGTCTCTGGCGTACTGTGAGGATATAGAAATTCGAATAATATATTCCTTAAGTTCCTCATCATCTTGAAAGCCATATTTTTTTGCAACTTCCGCAAGGGTAAGTCCATGTTTTACTGCCAACCGCAAATCCTTTGGTGTAACGTTTTTAGCCATTTTGCATATCTCCTAAAATGTTGTTAATTTCTCTTACAGATTCCTGTAAGGCCTCTTCTGCTTCGCAAATGTTTTGGATTATGCTATCAAAATCCGTGTCAAAGCATTTGCGTTCCTTCTTTAACCGCGTGGTCAAACTTGGAGTTTTGGGCTGTTCGAGCAGGGACTCGCGGCTTACTCCATTTGCATCTGCTATGTCTTGCAAATTTCTGTAAACCGTATCTGCACTGATACCGAAGTGTTCCGCAATCTGCGGAATTGTTAAGCCTTCGTTATGAAGTGACATAAACTGGTCCAACATCTGCCGAGTTCTCTCGCAAATTTCTTTCGCCATAAAGACCTAAACCTCCTTTCAAAAATTATTTCTTTGGGAGTCTTTATCGCGTATACCTTAATTTTACCATATTTTTTATCTAAAGTCAAAATTATGTAAATTGATGGTATTTTAATCTATTAACTCAAAATTAGTAAATAAAATAACAAATCCTTAATGAGTTAAGAATTTGTTATTTTTGTTATTTTATATAAATATTAGGGTCTACATTTTCCCCATTTTGCTTTATTTCGAAATGAAGATGTGTTTCATCTGCAATTTCAAATACAGCCGTATTTCCAACTGTTGCAATGGTTTGCCCTTGTTTAACTTCTTCTCCAACTGTTATAAATTCTGCTGTTAATAAGCTTGAATATATACTTTCAAATCCGTTTGAATGTTCTATAACAACTGTAAGTCCATATCTTGGATCATTTTTTATAGATTTAATTATTCCATCTGCTGAGGCTTTTACAACATCTGTTTTTTCTGCTGCATAGTCTATTCCTAAATGAGTTGTCCACTCATCTAATGTGTTTGAATAAATTAGATTATCTTTTGAATAGTCTTTTACTATTTCTCCTTCAACCGGTGCAATAAAGCTTGGGGCTACTTGATTTTGCTCTTCATTTTTACCTACCATATTTTCATCTTCTACATCATCTTGATTTTCGTCTTGATTGTTATTTTTTTCTGCTGTTTTGTTTTCTTCTATCCCACTTGTGTTTACTGCCACCTTTACGGTTTCTTGATTGGTTTCTGCATTTTCCATTTCATCTACAGTTTTGCCTATTGATGAGCTAACCTCTTGGGAGTTTTCCACATTTGTTACCATGTTTAGCATATTATTTTCTTCTGTTTCAGATAATAGCTGTGTATTGTTAGTTTTAGCTTGTCTTGATAGCTCAGAACTATACAATACATATGCTAATATAAATGCAGTAATTATAATTGCACAAGCACCTCCCAAAAGCCACATACTTATATTATTAGACTGCCTGTTTCTATTTTCTCTTCGGCTCATATTTTTTCCTCCTCATCTTTTATAATATAAGTATTTCCAATTTATCTAAATATATACAATTTTGTTTTCACAAATTACTAATTTCTACACCTGTATAATAGTGTTTTATAATTTCTTCATAATTCTTGCCTTCTTTAGCTAATGCGTCTGCACCAGTTTGACTCATTCCAACTCCATGCCCATAACCGTATTACAGTAAATTTAATGTTTTCTTCACTTATTTGTACAGTAAAATTTGCAGACTTTAGCCCCAGTAATGTTCTTACTTCCACGCCAGAAAGTTCTAGGTTGCCTAGCTTTATTGTTTTTACTCTATCGCCTTGTGTATATTCTAAAATTTTTATACAATCCTCACTATTATAGTCTATAAAAAAATCTGGATGTTCATTTTTTACTTTTTGCTCAAATTCGCTTTTGGTAAGTACCGTTTCAGAAGAATACTGTGAGTATAAATCTTCTCCTGCTGTTTCTACACTTTGCAAATATGGTAAATCTGCTCCGCCCCACACATTTGATACAACCTCTGTTTTCCCTCCACTATTTGAATGAAAGAATGCGTCTATTACAGCATTATTATATGTTATTATTTTTCCTTGTGTTGAGTACACCGCATATTCAATTTTAGCCCAATTTTCTTCTCTTTGGTTTTCGTCCCAACGTGCAAGTCTATTCTCTTTAGAAATCCAAGCCTGACAACATGTAGAATCATCACATATATCTGCATTTTCGTGTTTTCCACTATTTTCTGCAACATATATTGTATATGTTCTTGCTACAACTGCTTGTGCATTTAATGCCTCTTGCTCAAATGTTGCAGGCATTTCGGCAGATACAACTCCCAATATGTATTCATCAAGGGCCAATTCTTCCACAGTATTTGTTTGCGTATGCAATAATTTTATAGTTGAATATTTGCTATATTCGTAATTGCCACTTTCATTATCTTGAGTATCTATTGTTTCATTTGAATTTTTTGTATTCTCGGTAATTTCTGCTGTAACTTGACTTGTATTAAATTTGCATGTAAATATAATTGGAATTAGAAAAGTTATTAATATAATGCTAAATAAAATTAAGATTAATCTCTTCATAAAAAATATTCCTCCTAAAGTAAAACTTTTATTACATTCACAGCGATTTGATAATTATATTACAAGTTTTTGTTTCATTGAATACAATATCCTTTTTTCTATTCTAGATACCTGAACTTGACTTATTCCCAATTGTTTTGCCACCTCTGTTTGTGTTTTCCCTTTAAAATATCGTAATACTACTATGTTTTTTTCTTGCTCTTCCAGTTCTTCTATTAACTTGTTTATTGTTAGCTTGTTTGTAATACTTGTTTCTTCATTTTTGTTATCCGCAATTACGTCCTCAATGCAAATTTCCTTGCCAGAATTTTCGTTATACACTGGCGCATTTATAGAAGTTACCACATTTGGAGAATTTGCTTCAATAGCAAGTGCAATGTCTTCTTTTGATACCTTTAATATTTCTGCTATTTTTTCTATGTTAATATCTTCTCCATATATTTCCATGTGACTCCTTTGTATTTGATTAATTTTTGTGGCTAGTTCTTTTATACTTCTGCTTACTTTAATTTTTCCATCATCTCTTATGTATCTTTTTATTTCACCCATTATAAATGGAACAGAGTATGTGGATAGTTGAACATTAAAACTTGTATTAAAGCTTTTTATTGACTTAATTAAGCCCATTGCTCCAATTTGGTTTAAATCGTCTATTTCATAGCCTCTTCCGCTAAATCTTTTTACAATATTATAGACTAGCCCCAGATTGTTTTTCACAAGACTAGTCATTGCCTCTTTGTCTCCATTTTGAGCCTTTTTTATTTCATCATAAGTGTTTTTATACATATAGCTTAAATACCTTCCTTTGAACTAAGTTCGACTTTATTAATTATTTCGTCAATATTAAGCTGATTATCCTCATTTTTCTTGTTATCCCATACAGGTACATCATTTTTTATTTCTTCTTTATGTTGTGAAAATTCCTGCCCCTCTTTTTCTAATTTAGTTATATATTTTTTCATTGTAACCTTTGTTCCCATTCCCGGTATTGATTCTACTTTCATCTCGTCCATAAAACTCTCCATTATTGTAAAACCCATTCCAGACCTCTCCAGATTGGCTTTTGTTGTATATAACGGCTTTTTTGCAAGTTCTATGTCTTCAATTCCTTTACCGCAATCCGATATTTGAACTTCTATGCAATTGTCTAATTGCTTACATTCTATTTTAACTATACCGCTGCAATCTTCATAACCATGTATAATGCAGTTTGTAACTGCCTCCGAAACCGCAGTTTTTATATCAGCAAGCTCCTCTATTGTAGGATCTAATTGAGAGGCAAATGCAGCAACTGCAATACGTGCGAATGCCTCGTTTGATGACTTACTTATAAACTCTAATTTCATTTCATTATCATATATTCCCAACATTAAAATTCTCCCTTTCTTTAGCAAGTTGTGCTTCTAATTTAACTGGCACTTTCTTTATTTTCTCTTATTATAGGAATTATTTTTAGTATTCCACTTATTTCAAAAACCTTTTCTATTTGCCTGTTAACATTACTTAGTTGTAGACTTCCGCCAATCATTTTTATTATTTTATATCTTCCAAGCAACATTCCTATCCCTGCACTATCCATAAAAGAAACGTCTTTAAAATCAAATACAACATTCTTTGGTAAAAACCTTGTAATTTCGTTGTCTATTTTTCTTCTTAGCTTTTCTGTGGTGTTTTCATCAATCTCTTCTGAAATTTTTAATGTTAGAAGCTTTGTCTTTGGCTCATAAATACATTCCATTTTTTCTCATTCCTCCTTTGTTCCGCCATATTATTTGGCTCATTTTTTAATAACATTAGTATACTACCTCTTACATATTTTTCCAATAGCAAAACTTGACTACTTTTATCGAATTTTGCTAAGTTTTCGACTTCTTTCGTAATCCTTATGTGGATAAAAAAATACGATAATTATTATAAAAATAATTATCGCATAAACTATTTTAATTTATTATATTTTTACTGTTTCTTTAATATTTCTATTGCCTTTAATATTTGTGCGTCTTTATCAACTCCTGTTTCGTAGTATCCGTCCTCGTCTTTAGTTAAATCCACTTCTACATCTGGCTCTATTCCAACATTATTTATCTCGTTATGATTTGGAGTAAAGTATTCGTCTGTAGTAATTTTTAGCCCACTACCATCTGATAAAGTATATAATGTTTGAATTACTCCTTTTCCATATGTTGTTTTTCCAACAATTGTTGCTCCGTAATTGTCTTTTAATGCACCAGCAAGAATTTCTGAAGCACTTGCTGTTCCTTCGTTTACAAGTATAACAACAGGAATATCTTTTATTATAGGGTTTTTTGCAGATTTTGTAATTTTCTCCCCTTTTTCTTTGCCTTGTGTAATTAATATTGTTTCTCCTTTTTCTAGGAATAAGTCTGCAATATCTGTGGCTTCATCTACAATTCCGCCGCCATTACTTCTTAAATCTATTATTATTCCTGTAGCTCCTTTATTTGTTAATTCTGTTATTTGTTCCTCAAAATCTTCTGCCACACCATCGTCAAAAGCATCTATTTGTATATATGCAATTTTATTATCTAACATTTGTGAGGCAACATGTTCTAATGTTATTGTTTTTCTAACTACTGTTACCGTAAGTTCTTTATCATCTCTTAATATTGTAAGTTCGGTTTGGGTTCCTTCTTTTCCTTTTAGAACCTTTACTGCTTCATTCATTTGCTCGCCTGTATATTCAACTCCATCAACTTTTTCGATGATGTCGCCTGCCTGTAGTCCTGCACTTTGAGCAGGCGAATTATTTATAATTCCTATTATCAATATCGTATTTGTGCTTGTATCAGCTGTTAAATATACCCCTATTCCAATATATTCTCCATTTGTTTCTTCTGTAAATTCTTCCATTTCTTCTTTTGTAAGATATGTTGTGTATGGGTCTTCTAACCCGTCAACATAGCCTTTTATGGCACTTTCTATCATTTTCTCTTCGTCAATTTCGCCAATATATTTTTGCTCTAGCATTGCCTTAAATTTTTCTAGGGTTTTTAAAAGTCCTGACGTCTCCGAAGTGCTTTGACTACCTGAGCTTGCAGAATAGTTTAAATCATATACATTTGAAAATTTATTATACATTACAAGGGTTGTGCCCATAAAAGTTATAGTTGCAACTAACACAACTAACATTACTACTTTATATACACTTTGTCTTTTTTGCTTTTTTTCTTCCATAATTTTCTTCCTTTCAATTTATTATACTTAATAATTAATATTTTATTACAATTTCTAGAATTATTCCTCTAAAGTCTGTTCATTTTCCCCTTGCAAATACGGTATTGGGTTTGTTGCTACACCGTCTTTTCTAACTTCAAAATGCAAATGTGGTCCTGTAGAATTTCCAGTTGAACCAACAAGCATTATAACATCTCCTTGACTTACATTTTCTCCAACAGATGTTAGAATTGTTTGTCCATGTCCATATAATGTTACAACTCCATCTCCGTGGTTTATCATTACGCAGTTGCCATAGCCTCCCATTACTCCTGCATACACCACAACTCCATCTGCTGCAGCAACTACAGGTGCTCCGTATCCTGCGTTTCCTATATCTATTCCATCATGATATGTATACACTCCTTGAATTGGGTGAAGTCTTACTCCATAGTCTGATGTAATATATGTACCAGATATTCCTACAGGCCATATCATTACACCTCCTGTAAACTGTATTGCTAAAGCTCCGCTCCAGCCTATTGCTGCTTGAATTTGCGCCTCTATATATGCACGGTCCTCTTTATACTGAGCAATTTCTTCGTTTAGTTCTTTTTCTTCGTCTGTTAATTGTGCCATATAATTTTGCTGAATAATTTTGTTATTTTGCATTAATATTTGCATTTGATTTGCTTTTGTTTTTGCAAGCCTTAAATCTGAGTCTTGCTTTTCTTGCTTAATCTTTTTTAACTCTATTTCATTCTTTTGCGCTGATATTTCTTCTAGCAGACTATTGTCCATTTCAATTATTTCTTCTAGCAAAAAATAGTTGGATAAAAAGTCTATAATATTTTTAGATGATATTAATACATCTAAATATGTAGAACTTCCTGCTTCATATAAAGCAACTATACGCTTTTTTAATAAATTATCCTTTTTTGTATATTCTTCCTCTATTTTTTCCAATTCTGCATTTGTTTCTTCTATTTGTGCCTCTAGTTCTGTTATTTGAGTCTGCAAATCATTGTATTGCTGCTCATATTCGGCAATTGCATCATCTAATTCTTGTATTTTTTGAAGAGCTTGTGTTAACTCCCCTTGCACATATTCTAATCTATTATTAGATTCTTCTATTTTGTCTTCTATTTCTTGTTGTTGTTCTTCTAATGATTTTTCTTCCACATTTGTTTCTTCATTTTGGGAACTATTTTCACCATTATGGATTTCATTTGCAGAAAAGACATTTAGTGAAAAGCCAAATAACAACACAAATATGGTGACTAATGTTAGTATTTTTCTTTTCATAAATGTCTTCTCCTCTCATTGTTTTAAGAATGTTTTTATGATGCTGTTGTTGCACCTGGTGCTAACGTGTAGCCACCTGGTAAATAATCCAGTGGATTTAGTGGAGACTTGCTAAAGAATTCTGATACAGAGGTTGCTTGTCTTATTTCGAAGTGTAAATGAGCTCCTGTACTTGAACCAGAGTTGCCAGATATTGCTATAACCTCTCCTTGTGATACATATTGACCATTATATACTTTACTTGAAGATAAGTGTCCATATAGTGTTACATATCCACTTCCATGGAATATCATTATGTATGTACCATATCCATTTTTGTCGTAAGCATTATACGCATACCCGGAAGCAGACGCATATACACTTTCGTAAGATGCTGCAATGTCTATACCTTTATGCATTCTTCCCCATCTTTGTTTTACAGTTGATGTTACATATCTGTTATCGCATGGCCATATAAATGTTCCATCAAATTTTAGTCCTGTGCCACCTGATGAGCTTGTAATTTGATCCTGTGCTTGTTTGTATGCTTCTTCTAAGGCTTTATTTACCTCAATCATTGCTTCATTATAACTATCTATTTCTGCTTGTTTTGCCTTTTCATCTTCTGATAATTTGTCTACCTCTGCCTGCTTTTGCTCTTGCAATGTTTTTAATTGTGCACTTTTTACCTCTTGAGCAACTTTTAACTCTTCTACCTTTAATTTGTCACTTTCTAAATTTTCTTTTTCTTGTTCAAAAGTTTGCTTCATTTCTTCTAATTCGTCCATAAAGGCTGTATCTGTTTCAACAATTTGTTGTATTATTGAATAATTTGATAAAAAGTCCAATATACTGCTAGAGTTTAATAGCACATCTAAATATGTTGTATCTCCCAATTCATACAGAGCAACCATTCTTTGTTTTAGTAGCTCATCTTTTCTTTTTATTTCTTCTTCTTTATCATCAATTTCTGCTTGTTTTTCTGCAATAGAAGTATTTAACTCGTCTAATTGAGCCTTTAAATTTGCTATTTCATTTTGTACCTCTGCCACCTGATTTGTTAGGCTCTCCAACTGACTTTCTGCAGTATCTTTATTGCTTGTTATAGTATTTAATTCTCCTTCTGCAGAATTAATTTTGTTTTGCAAAGCATTTTTATCTGCCTCTGTTACTGCGTAAGAGCTAAGCGTTGCTGAACATATTAATATTAATGTAACAAAAATAACAAATAACGCTAAACACTTTTCCTTCATTTTTTTACCACCCTTTCTTATGTTTATACCTGTAAATATTTTCTCATTGATAGTGCACTTCCTAATGTACCAATTCCAATTCCTAATCCTAAATAAACTAATACCAATAAGGTAAATATACTAGAGAATGATAATAAATTCATTCCTATATTATTTAGAATTACAGCACCAGCCATAGCATTTGTAACTAAAATATATAATACTGCAAGTATTGCAATTGATAGGATTGCTGCTAAAATTCCTAATATGATACCTTCTATTATAAAAGGCCATCTTATGAATCCATCTGTTGCTCCTATGTATTTCATTATTGAAATTTCTTTTCTTCTTGCGTGAACCGTTAGCTTTATTGTATTTGATATTATAAACATTGAAATTAATACCAATAGTGTTAGTATTACTGCAGATATAATTCTTATAGCATTTGCAATTTTTATTAATCCATTTATAGTATTATCTTTGCTTTGTATTACTGCAACGTTTTCTATTTTATATATTTCTTCTTGCACATTTGCACTATTTTTTAAATCTGTTAATGTAACAAGGTATGATTCTCTAAATGGATTTTCTTCATCCCATGTTGCAATTAATGCTTGCTTGTCCCCAAGCTTTTCCTTAACCTGATTTAAAGCTTCTTCCTTAGATACATATGTTACTGTATTTACTCCGTCTAAATCCTTTATTAATTCTCCAATTTCTGTAACTTGAGCCTCTGTAGCATCTTTTTCTATAAATACCTGCATTCCCTGTTGCGACTCCAAAGTTTCTACAAAGTAATTAATATTTTCTATAATTATAAAGAATAGTCCAAAGATTAACATGGTGGCACACATAATAGCAAGTGATGCACCAGAAGATTTTTTGTTATGAAATACGTTTCTAAATCCTTCTCCTAATAAATAACTAATTATATTATGTTTCACTGTTATACCCACCTTTTTTATCACTTATTATGTTTCCGTTTTCAATACGAATAACTCTTTTATTCATTCTGTCTACTATATCTTTAGCGTGTGTTGCAACAACTAAGGTTGTTCCCCTTAGGTTAATTTCGTTTAACAATTTCATTATGTCCCAAGCCGTGTCTGGGTCTAGGTTTCCTGTGGGCTCGTCTGCTATAAGCATTGATGGATTATTTACCAATGCTCTTGCAAGTGCTACTCTTTGTTGCTCTCCTCCAGACAACTCATTTGGATATACATTTGCCTTGTCGCTTAGTCCAACCATTGATAAAACCATTGGTACCTGTCTTCTTATATGCTTTTGAGTTGCTCTAACTATGTACATTGCAAATGCAACATTTTCGTAAACTGTTTTATCAGGAAGTAGTCTAAAGTCCTGAAAAACGACTCCCATGCTTCTTCTTAGGTATGGAACTCTTTTAGGCTTTAAAAATGTTGTATCTTTTCCATTTATTATAATATTTCCAGAAGTTGGTTCCTCTTCTTTTAATATTAGTTTAATTAATGTGGATTTTCCCGAGCCAGAGCTTCCTACTAAAAATGCGAAATCCCCCTTGTTTATTGTAAAATTGGCATTGTGAACTGCCTCTGTTCCTGTATCGTATGTTTTAGAAACATTTCTAAACTCTATCATTTTATTTCTCCTCAAATATGTTTTATATAAATATGTGATAAATTACACCCTATATTCTTTTATTCTTATTTATCATAACAATAATCGACATTAATTGCAATACTATTTTGTAAAAAAAAATTGGTAATTGTTACAGAGTGTTTCTATGCACATTCCATTTGGGTCTCATAAAGTTAGCTTTCTAGCGCCTTTTTCACAATACTGTCACAGTCGATTTTAAAATGCCTCATTAGTTCCTCTGCTTTTCCAGATTCACCAAATTCGTTATTTACTCCCATGCGTACTACTTTCTCCAATTTGCAATCTTTAAGGCAGTTTTCCGCAATCACTTCACACACGCAAGAGCCCAAACCTGACGTTACACTGTGGTCTTCTACAGTTATTATCTTTGTGGTCTCTTTTGCGCATTTTATTATGGTTTCTTTGTCTAATGGTTTAATTGTGTGCATATCTATTACTCTTGCGTTTATCCCATTTTGTTTTAATTGTGATTGAGCTTTAAGTGCTTCTGCAACTGTTACTCCAGTTGCAATAATTGTGCAATCTGTTCCATCTCCTATTTGTATTGCTTTTCCAATTTCAAACTTTATATTGTTTTGCTCCATAAATTTTTGGTCATATATAACAGGTGTTGCATTTCTTGATAATCTTACATATACAGGGCCATTTATTTTAGATATTTCTTTTATAGCCCACTTTGTTTGGATATCGTCAGATGGGCAAATTACTGTCATGTTTGGAAGTGTTCTCATCATTCCTAAATCTTCTAGCATTTGATGTGTTGCTCCATCTTCTCCAACTGTTATTCCTGCATGTGTTGCACATATTTTAACATTTGCATTTGTATGAGCTATTGTATTTCTAATTTGGTCATATGCACGTCCTACTGCAAATACTGCAAATGTACTTGCATATGGTATTTTCCCAAATGTACTAAGACCTGCTGCTGTTCCCATCATGTCCTGCTCTGCAATCCCAATGTCAAAAAATCTATCTGGAAATTTTTTTGCAAATACAGATGTTTTTGTGGCTCCCGATAAGTCAGCATCAAGCACTACAACATTTTTATTCTCTTCTCCAAGCTCTGCTAAAGCCTCTCCATAACTCTGACGTGTAGCTATTTTTTTATCTAAAATCATACTTAAATTCTCCCTTCTAATTGGCTCATTGCAATCTCATACTCTTCCTTGCTTGGAACTTTCCCGTGCCATTCTGCTTTTCCTTCCATAAATGACACGCCTTTTCCTTTGGTAGTTTTTGCAATAATGATACTTGGCTGCCCCTTAGTTTGTCTTGCTTTGTCAAAACTATCTATTAGCATTTCTACATTGTGACCATCACATTCAATAACATTAAATCCAAAAGACTCCCATTTACTTCTTATTAAATCTAAACCTTTAACATCCTCTATTTTTCCATCTATCTGAAGTCCATTATAATCTAGCACAGCACATAAATTGTCTAAATGATATTTGTTAGAAGTCATTGCAGCCTCCCACACTTGGCCTTCTTCTATTTCTCCATCTCCTAATATGCAATATATTCTACAGCCAAGGTTGTCCATTTTAGAAGCAAGTGCCATTCCATTTGCAACAGATAATCCCTGCCCTAACGAACCTGTGGACATATCTATACCAGAAATTTTTTCCATATCTGGATGTCCTTGAAGTTTTGAGCCTAGCTTTCTAAATGTTTTTAACTCCTCTTTTTCTATATAGCCTTTCTCTGCCAAAACTGCATATAGTGCAGCAGAGGCATGCCCTTTTGATAAAACCAATCTGTCTCTTAAATTGGACATTGGATTTTTTGCATCTACGTTCATTTGATTAAAATATAACACAGCCAATATTTCTGCAATTGATAAGGCTCCCCCTGGATGCCCAGAATTTGCACAATAAACCTCTTCTACTATGTCTTTTCTAATATTGTTTGCAATTGTTTTTAGCTCGCTAATATCTGTAACCTTCAAAAGAATCACACTCCCTTATTTAGATTATTTTACTTCTTAAGTCAAAGCTAGTATAACATAGTTGATTTTTTTTTTCAATCTGTATTATGGGCTTTACAATTCACGTTTTTCTAATTAAGCAGCTCAAAATGATTAAATAAGCGCAGGTCCGCGCAGTTGGAAGGAGCGTTTCACACTATGTCTTTACAATGAACTAAAATTACAGGTAGGCGGTCATTTGGGGCCAGTATGTAGCGACGACCAGAAAGGACAAGCGTTTTAATCATTTTGAGCTGCAATTTTTATTAAATGTTCCAAAAAATGTACAAATTGTAACACAACTGTAATATTTTTATTTCGTTTTTCTATTGAATTTATTTGATATTTGATATAGTATATAATAAGATTTTATGTGATTAAAAACTAAGGAGGAACACATGCCAAGAAAACCATCAAAAACTTTAAATAATGAAGAAACTATCGAAGAACCTAAAGTTGTGACTAAGAGTAAACAAACGGTAAAGTCTACAAAAGAAAAATCTAATACTAAAACTACAAGTAAATCAAGTACGACTAAATCTGCTACTAAGAAAACCTCCAGTACTACTAAAGCCAGCAAAAGTGATAAGTCTTTAGATAGCAATGTGTCAAGTGCGAAGTCTACTAAAAAAGTAGCTGAACCTAAGGAAGAGCCTAAAACTAAAGCAAAAAAGGTTGCAGAAGAAAAAGCAACTAAAACCACTACAAAGGCTACAACTACCAAAAAGAAAACTAGCACTGCAAAAGAGACTAAAAGTGCTAAACCCGCCACATCTAGTAAGGAGACAAAGGCTAAAGCTACCAAAAAAGTAGCTACTAAAAAAGCAGCTTCTAAAGCAGACAAGCCTAAATCTACCACAAGAAGAACAAAAAAGCCAAAAGAAGAATTAGTTACTACTACAGGTTCATTAAAAAATTCCGATATAATTGAATATTATGATTTACCTTATAGATATAACCAAACTATAGTTAGGCTTCTTGCCCAGACTCCTACTACTTTGTTTATTTATTGGGATATATCTGATGTCGATAGAGAGAATTTTATAAAACAATATGGAGAAAACTTTTTTAATGATACAAAGCCTGTGTTAATAATTCATAATGATACCAAAAATTATTCATTTGAAGTTGAAGTTGATGATTTTGCTAACAGTTGGTATTTGCATGTTAAGGATGCCAATTGTAAATACAGTATTGAACTTGGTCGTAGGCCGAAGTACTATAATAATGAAAAACATGTGTATCTTTCTAACGATTACCTATATGTTGCTTCTTCAAATGTTATGGATACCCCTAATGATTGCATTTTGTTTGATAGAAATTTAAAAAATGTATATTTTAAAGATGTTAAAACAAATATTGTTACGGTAAAAGGTATTACGTCTATATCATTTTTACATATGTCTAAAATCTATGATATGTACGACTTGCACAATGATTTAGAAGATAGACCTGCTTACTTGGATTTAAAAAGTCCTTCGTCTTCTAATCCAAGTTCAACATTTAGATAAATTGTTTTGCACAACTGATAAACTTGAATTTTAAATGATTTTATAGGAGACAATTATGAAAAATAACCCAAAAGGATATGTTAGCTTTGTGCTTCATGCACATTTGCCTTTTATACATCATCCTGAAAGTGAAGATTATTTAGAGGAACAATGGTTATTTGAAGCTATTTCGGAGACTTACATTCCTCTTCTTTTAAATTTTAAAAAACTTGAACAGGAGCATGTTGACTTTAGGCTGACTATGTCTATTACTCCCCCTTTGTTAAATATGCTTGATAATAAATTGCTACAGGATAGATATATAAAATATTTACAAACTCATATTGAGCTTGCTAAAAAAGAACTTGTTAGAAATTCTGATAATTCGGCTTTAAAAAATTTGGCTCAATACTATGTTGATAGATATTCTAATGATTTGCATGTTTTTAAGGATGTTTATAATTGTAATATAATTAATGGATTTAAATATTTCCAAGACATAGGTGTTTTGGAAATTATAACCTGTGGTGCTACACATGGCTATTTCCCTATTTTATATGTTAATGAAAAGGTAGTACGTGCTCAAATTGCAATTGGTGTTCAGTGTTATGAAAAATACTTTGGAAGAAAGCCTCGTGGCATGTGGCTTCCTGAATGTGGTTACATTCCTGAGGCCGATAAATATTTAAAAGAATTTGGAATTGAGTATGTAATTACAGAAACTCATGGCATTTTATATGCAAACCCTACTCCTATTTATGGTACTTTTGCTCCAATAGTTTCTCCAGATGGAATTGTAGCTTTTGGACGTGATGTAGAATCTTCTAGACAGGTGTGGAGCTCTATTAATGGCTATCCTGGCGATTTTAATTATAGAGAATGGTACAGAGATATTGGTTATGACGCTCCATATGATTACATTAAGCCTTATATTGCAAGTAATGGTGCACGAGTTCCAACTGGAATTAAGTATTATAGAATTACTGGCAAAGACTGCGAAAAAGATTACTATAATCCCACATGGGCTCAAGATTCTATTAATAAGCAAGCTGGTCACTTTTTTGATTGTAGACAACAGCAAATTCTTGAGGCTGCGAATTTTACGCAAAACCCTCCAATTGTTCTTTGTCCATATGATGCAGAATTATATGGTCACTGGTGGTACGAAGGTCCGGACTGGCTTTACACATTGTTTAAGAAAATTTATTATGATAAGTGCGATTTTGATTTAATTACTCCAAGCGAGTATATTGACAAATATCCTCAAATGCAAATATCTACTCCTTGTAGATCTAGCTGGGGCGCAAACGGATATAGTGAAGTATGGTTAAATCAAACTAATGACTATGTACACAGACATTTACATGTTGCTGGTGATAGAATGGTAGAACTTGCTAATTTGTTTCCAAATGAGCCTGAAGATAGTGTAATAAGAAAAGCTCTAAATCAATGCGCACGTGAACTGGTTTTGGCTCAAAGTAGTGACTGGCTATTTATTATTACA
>CAZXVQ010000005.1:0-21283 GCA_964644295.1 uncultured Clostridium sp. | reverse complement strand
TCTCCAATTTTTACTTGATATGTAACTATTTTTTCAAGAGATGCTATTGCTTCTTCTATATTTGTTGCATATCCGTCTACTACTGCTTGTTCTGTTATATTTTTATCACGTTCAACATTGTTTACTGCTTCCAATACCACTTCGAAGTTTTTATATTCTGATTCATTTAAGCTCTCAACTTTTTTTATTGCTTCATCTACTTTTGTATAATCAGCTGATTTGTAAACTAAAGAATATGTATTATCTCCATTGTCTACAAGTTCCATATTTTCTGGAATTACAACATCTGCAATTTCGTCTGATGAATAAGTACCACCAAGTAGAGTTGTAGTTGCATTAGCATTAGCTGTAGTATCTGTTGTAAATGTAGCCTTGACATAAGAACCTTCTTCAACAGTTAATATTCCTTGATTTGTAATTGTACCTACCACTGCACCTGTTTCAGCTTCACTATTGTCCACAATAGTCATTGTTCCAGTTATTGGATTTGTAATATTTGCTTCTACTGTATAGCCATTTAAATCTATTGTTATATTTTTATTACTATTTTTTGGTGAAACTGTTGTAGTTTCAGTTACATTATTCAATACCTTAATAGTAAACTCATCTAAAGATGTACCACCTTTTAATATTGTAGCCTGTGATAATGTACTAAAATATGCTTTTCCCTCTTCTACGTACGCATCAGATACAAGGGTTCCCTGTACATCTAATGTACCATTTACTATTAATGGATAACCATCAGCTACAGTATAAATTACTCCCTCTGGAATAGTAAGTGTTACACCTTCTGGCACTGTGCATTTTTTTCCACTAAAATTCTCTGCTAATTCAATATTTGCTCCACTTTGTGAATAAGTTAATGTCTTTGGTAATGCAGCTGCATCTGCTTTAACATTTCCTTCAACAGATACATTAGCTCCCTTACCGATATTCAAATCTGATTTTAAATATCCACCATTAATTGTTACGTTTTCGGATGTTGTATCTGATGTTTGATATCTCTTTGCATAAACTGAATATTTACCTTCTAAGGTACAATTATTTAATACTGTTGTTGAGTCTTTCGCTGTATCATATCCACTTATTGCAAAAATAGCTACTCCTGAAGTAGATGATGTTACTGTACTATTATTAATAGTAGCATCTCCCCAATTCAATATTGTTCCTGTATCTGCTTGTGAATATGTTGATGTTAATTCAGAATTATTAACTGTTAATTTTCCATAAAAATCTCCTTCTGCATCATTTTTTATTGCAACGAAGTTACTTTCAACTGTAATATTAGAAACTTCAAGTGTTCCTAAATTCCTAATGCACGAAGATCCTGATGCTTCACTTTTAATTGTACCTGCACCATTAATTGTTAATGTGCCTTTGTTTTCAATCGTGTAATAATCACTTGGACCTGTAATTGTATGTCCATTTAAATTTAATATTACTGTTTCACCTTCTTCTACTACAAAAGCTGAAGCTAATGTAACATCCTCCTCTAAAGTAATTGTTGAATTAACAGCATCTGGCAATGTTGTTGCTGCTTCTACGCTATTGCTTGCAAATAATACTAATACAAATAATGCTAGTATTGCTAAAATTTTTAATGTTTTTTGCATACTATCTTTCCTCCTTCTTTTTTTTATGAAGTTATTATATGACTTTCAAACTTTAATGTCAATATATTTTTAATATTTTTTACTTTTAATTTTTTCCAGTATTTTTTAGTTGTATTTTTACTAATTTTATAGTATTATATTTTATATGAGAGTTGATAAAAGAAAAAAAGAAAAAATTTTAAAAAGAAAAAGAATATTATTTATTTTATTAATAATTGCCTCTTTATGTATATTATTCTATGTTGGTAGTTACATTGTTCACTGGCTTTTTGATTCTAGAAATTTAGAAAAAGAAATAGCTGATATTGAGCAAATTGCTTCTGTTACAGAAGTTTCTGCTCCCATAGACGATGAGAATGTTTCTATATATGGAGAAGAAACTGAAAAAGAAACTAGCCCATATTGGTCTTATATTTCTATGGATATGCTTAGTGTAGATTTTTCTGATTTGAAAGCTGAAAATAACGATACAGTAGCATGGGTTAAAGTGAATGGTACCAATATTAATTACCCTGTTGTTCAATCTTCTAATAATAAATATTATTTAAAACATTCTTTTAAAAAATCTAGTAACAGAGCTGGCTGGATTTTTATGGATTATAGAAACAATATAACAAATTTTGATAAAAATACTATAATATATGGTCATAATCGTGCAGATTCAACTATGTTTGGTTCTTTAAGAAATGTTTTAACTAGTAATTGGTTAAACAATACAAGTAATCACGTTGTTATGCTTTCTACTGAAACTGAAAACAGCTTATGGCAAGTATTTAGTGTTTATCATATTAGTACAACTGATGATTATTTGCAAACACAATTTAGTAGTGATACACAATTTCTTAATTTTATAAATATGCTTAAATCCAGAAGTATTTATAATTTCGATACAACCCTTACTGCCAACGATAAAATTTTAACTCTTTCAACATGTTATGGTAATGATACTGAAAGGACTGTTTTACACGCAAAATTAATAAAAACATATAGTAGATAAACAATATCAAAGGACGTTTATTTTTTCTAACGTCCTTTTTAATTTAATATATTTGATTTGAATTTTCCTTTTTTATTACAATAATTACTATTCCTATAACAATTATTAGCATTAATAATATAATAAGAACTCTAGCAACTATGTTAGATGTTTGTGTCCCTGAATTATCTGATAGTTCAAACACCGCTTCTAATTCTAAATCGCTTGTTATTGGTGTATCTTCTGTAAATTCTTCGTCTGTTCCTGCTTTTACAAATTTTATAAAAGTAGCACCAGATCTAGTTTTTATTTGTGTTAAGTCTAAATTAGATAGTGTTTGTCCAGATTTTATTTTGAAAGCATATTCTCCAATTTTTAATGTAACTTCTTGTCCTTCAAATCTTGATTCTAATGTTAAGAAACTTTCTATTGGGTCTGTTACTTCCACTTTTTCATCCGTTCCAACCACATATAATCCTAAGAATTTATCTTGTTTAGTTAATTCTAGCACATCAGAAATTGTTGATAAACTTTTCCCATACTCTATTATATATTCTTTTTCATCTATTACTACTCTGTTTAAAATTATATCATATTTAACTTCAACTGTAACATCAGATGCAGGCATTATAAATGTACAGTCTTCTTCAACAGTTACCCTATTTTCATTTTTATCTATAACGTTTATTTCTGCTGCATAATAACCTTGAATAGGTTGTATGTTTAATTTAACAATTTCTCCTTGTTGTACTATTTGATTTTCTATTGTTACTGTTCCAAGTTCTGAAGATTTAGTATTTACTGTATATAATATTACTGCATTATCTAATATTGCTCCACTACTTTTTTCTACTGCACTTGCTAAATATTTTATTGTTGCTACAACATTTGAAGTTTTTGTTATTTCAATTCCTCCACTTGTTCCTGCTTGTAGGTTTTGAACTTTTCCTCCCACAATTTCTACTGTTACTTTTCCTATTGTTCCTATTATGCCTTCACTTAATTCTCCACCTATATATAAATTTTCTATTGTTCCATTGTTTACTAAAACTGATGCCTCTTCAATGCTACCTCTACATGTTGTTTGCAATAATCCTATTGTTCCTGAGTTTACTGTTAATACTGTTTTATTAACATTTCCTTCTAATCCTCCAGCACTTAAATATGATACTACTCCTTTTGTTTCTCCTTCTATAATTATGTTTACATTTTCAACATAATCATTTTCTGATAAGCCACCACCAAATATAGCACTTACTGTTCCACCTGTCATAGTTATGCTACTTGAGGTATAGTTTGATGTTCCTTTACCTCCACCAAATACTCTTACAGTTGTTGGAACTGCCTGTGAGCCACCATTCCATGTAATTAAAGCTCCTGTTTGTCCCTCTGTTCTTTGAGTTATTGTTATTGGTGTTCCTTTTGCATAAAAATCTTCTCCATCAAATTCTGGGGTTTCTTCCGCATATACTGGTTTAACTAATATTGTAAATATAATTAGAACTAAAATTAATATTATATTTCTTGTTTTCATTCTTATCTCTCCTTCTCTTATGTTATACAAAAATTATACCTTATTTAAAAGTTTTGTCAAGAGATTAAAAGAAAAAGTGTAAAATTATAAATTTTACGCTTTTCCTTTTAAATTTATTTATAGGCTTCAACCTCTTTTTTTATTTTTGTAATAAATTCCTCTATTCCCATTTGTCCTATGTCTCCATCTTTTCTTGAACGCACACCTACTGCATTTGCTGTTTTTTCTTTTTCTCCTAATATTATCATATATGGAATTTTTTGAAGTTGTGCTTCTCTTATTTTATAGCCTATTTTTTCTTCCCTTAAATCTATTTCTACTCTTAATCCTGCAGCTTTAAATTTGTCTTCTATTTCCTTTGCATAATCATGATGTGCTTCTGATATAGGTAAAATTCTAACTTGTACTGGTGCTAACCATGTTGGAAAAGCTCCCGCATAGTGTTCTGTAATAATTCCAATAAATCTTTCTATACTTCCAAATATTACTCTATGTAACATAACTGGTCTATGTTTTTCCCCGTCTTCACCAATATATGTTAAGTCAAATCTTTCAGGCATTTGGAAATCTAATTGTATTGTACCACATTGCCAATCTCTTCCTAAGCAGTCTTTAATATGGAAGTCAATTTTAGGTCCATAGAATGCTCCATCGCCTTCATTTATTGTATATTCTCTACCTGTGTCATTTAATACTTTTGCTAATGCACTTTCTGCCATATTCCATAATTCTTCTGAACCCATTGAGTCTTCTGGTCTTGTTGATAATTCTATTGTATATTCGAATCCAAATTTGCTGTATACTTCGTCAACTAACTTAATAACCCCTTTGATTTCTTCTTCAATTTGACTTGGTAAACAGAATATGTGTGCATCGTCTTGAGTAAAGCATCTAACTCTAAACAAGCCATTTAGCTGTCCTGATTTTTCATGTCTATGTACTAAGCCTAATTCTCCTGCTCTTATTGGAAGTTCTTTGTATGAATGTAGTTTACTTTTATATACAATCATTCCTCCTGGGCAGTTCATTGGTTTAATTCCATAATCTACATCATCTATTTTTGTTGTATACATATTGTCTTTATAGTGATCCCAGTGACCAGATCTATGCCATAATTCTTCATTTAGAATCATTGGTGTTTTTATTTCTACATATCCATTTTCTCTATGAATTTTCCTCCAAAAATCTTCTAATATGTTTCTAAGTACCATTCCTTTTGGTAAAAAAAACGGGAAACCTGGTCCTTCTGGAGCTATCATAAATAAACCTAATTCTTTTCCTAATTTCTTGTGATCTCTTTTTTTAGCTTCTTCTAAGATATTTAAATGTTCTTCTAACATACTTGCCTTTGGGAAAGAAATTCCATAAATTCTTTGAAGCATTTTATTTTTTTCGTTTCCCCTCCAATATGCACCTGATGTTGATAATAGTTTTACGCATTTTACTTTTCCAGTACTCATTAAATGTGGGCCTGCACAAAGGTCAGTAAATTCTCCTTGTTTATAGAATGACAAAACCTCGTCTTCTGGCAAGTCTTCTATTAGTTCAACCTTATAGCTTTCTCCTGCGTCCTTCATTAATTTTATGGCTTCTTCTCTTGGAAGCTCAAATCTTTCTATTGCTAAGTCTTCTTTGATTATTTTTTTCATTTCTTCTTCTATTTTTTCAAAATCCGCATCAGAAAATCTGTAATCCGTGTCAAAATCGTAATAAAATCCCCCATCTATTGCAGGACCTATTGTAAGTTGTATATCTTTGTAAAGTCTTTTAATCGCTTGTGCCATAATGTGTGAAGTTGTATGCCAATATGCTTTTTTACCATCCTCATCATCAAATGTTAAAATCTCAAGCTTGCAGTCTTTTTTCAATATATACCTTAAGTCTACAACCTTTCCATCTACTCTTCCAGCTAATGCCGCTCTTGCTAATCCTTGGCTAATGCTACCTGCTACATCTAGTACAGATGAGCCCTCTTCAACCTCTCTTTTGCTTCCATCTTTTAGTTCAATGTTAATCATAATAAAACCTCCCTATATTTTTATTTACTATGCAATAATTAAATTATTTTCTTTGAAATACTATTTTATAAAAATAAAATAGCACTCCAAATGCTTTGCATAGCATTTAGGAGTGCAAGCTTTATCTGCACGGTTCCATCCTAATTTTAACTTAATTTATTTAGTAAGCATTTCTGCCAAATTGACAATTTAAAATATCTATTTGTGAGGTAGTTTTTCAAATATGTTTTCCCTTGTGTTAGCTCTCAGCCACGGCTAAATTTCTCTGTTCGGGCAACCTTTATTTTACTTTGTCTCATTACTAATTATTATTAACATATTTTTATAATACACCTTTTTTTGCATTATGTCAATGGCAAATTGACGCTCTGCTTTTTCTTAATTATGTGTTTTAACAGCCTTAAATTTGTAGTTACTCCTCACAAAAACCAGGTTTGCCAAGTAATCTAAACATATTTTTCTTGTATTTTTCTACCCCTGGCTGGTCAAATGGATTTACTCCTAGCAATTTTCCAGACATCGCACATGCAAGTTCAAAAAAGTATATTAACTGTCCTAGAGCTTCTTCATTAAGTTTCTGCATTGTAATAATTATGTTTGGTACTCCTCCATCCACGTGTGCCTGCACAGTTGCTTCCATTGCCTTTTTATTTACGAAATCTACAGTCTTTCCGAGCCAAATAGTTTAGCCCATCTAAATCATCTTCATCTAAATTAATAGATACTCTTGCCTCCGTTTCTTCTACATTTATTACTGTCTCAAATAAATTTCTTCTTCCCTCTTGAATATATTGCCCAAGTGAATGTAGGTCTGTTGTAAAATCTACTCCTGCTGGGAATATGCCTTTTCCGCATTTTCCTTCGCTTTCACCATATAGTTGTTTCCACCATTCTGTCATATAGTGCATTCGTGGTTCGTAATTTACCAATATTTCTATGTTTTTCTCATTTTTATACAATATGTTTCTTAATACAGCATATTTGTAGCATTCATTATACTTTAAATTCTCATCACAATATTTATCTTGAGCAAACCTTGCCCCACCAATTAACCTGTCTATATCTATTCCTGCCACTGCTATTGGAAGTAATCCTACTGCAGTTAAAACAGAGTATCTTCCACCAACATTATCTGGAATTACAAATGTTTCATACTTTTCTCTGGTTGCTAATTTTCTTAGAGCCCCTTCCTTTTTGTCTGTTGTAACATATATTCTTTTACGTGCCCCTTCTAGACCATATTTTGCTTCTATTAATTCTCTAAATATTCTAAATGCGATGGCGGGTTCTGTGGTTGTTCCAGATTTGGATATTACATTTATAGAAAAATCTGTATGGCTTATAAGTTCCATTACATCATTTATATAATTTGCGCTTAGGTTATTCCCAACATACAAAACGCGAGGTGTTTTTCTTCTGGTTATTTCTTGCATATTGTAAAAATTATTTGTTAAGCTTTCTATAACGGCTCTTGCCCCCAAATATGAGCCACCAATTCCTATTACAAGCAGAACATCTGAGTTTTGCTTTATTTTTTCGGCACATTCTTTTATTCTCTTAAATTCCTTTTTATCATATTTGGTTGGAAGTTCCAGCCAGCCAAGGAATTCTTTTTCATCATCTTTTTTCTCATGTAGCTCCTTATGAATCTCCGACACCATTTTACTGTATTTTTGAATCTCATTCTCATTTATAGAGGTGTTTTCTAAATTTAGATTTAGTCCAATCATAATCTGTCCTCCTTTGTTTAAATTTATTTCAATCTTATCTTATATTAAAAAGGAAATTGTTTCAAGTATTTTCACTATTTTTTTATTATACGTGCCAATGTTTTTTTAAGTTTACGGACTTTCTTTACAATGAAAGGCTGGGCAAAATGATTAGATAAGTTCACGTCCGCAAATCTAAAAAATAAAAAACTTGGAAAATCCCAAGTTTTTTATTCCGATTATAATACAAATTTCTTAATCAGTACTACTCCAAGTGATATTATTCCCAATGCAATAAGTGTTATACATACATAAATTCTTATTTGTCCTGTTTGTACAGTTACTAGTACTGGTGCGTCATCTATGTCGTCTTCATCTTCTACCTTATTGCCTGGTTCTGAGTCAACATCTGGGCTTTCAAAATCGTTGTAATCCTTGCTTATTTCTGCCCAGTTATCCATAACCTCCATATTGTCTTCGCTATTTTCCCATGTAAGTATTACTTCAACTTCTGTTGATTCTCCTGGTTGTAATAATATGTCTTTTGCTTTTTCTGTTACAATTACGTTTTCTTCCAAAAGCGTCCAATCTGGATTATCCTCTGCAACAAATTTTAGTCCCTTAGGAATGTAATCCGATATTTCCTTAGCATATCCTGCAATTTGTCCCTCATTTGTAACTCTAATTGAATATTTGAATTTTACAACAACTGAGTCGAGCTTGCTCTTCTTTAGGTCAACCTTAACAATGTCTTCTGGGTCATCTTCTGCAGTATGTCCAGTTTCTGTTACTGTTTGGTTGCCGTTTTCTATTAGTATTACCTGAGTTACCCATTTTCTTAGAGATAAGTCAAAATATTGTACCTTTATCTTTTCAATATCTTGGTCGTCTTCACCGTCGTTCCATACATCAGGTGTTGAATCTCTATCATCTACATCGTTTCCATCTTTGTCTGCATCTTCCGAAATTTGTGCCTCGTTTATTATTGTTCTATCTGATGTTGAAGGTTCTACAACTTTAAATGCAACTTTTACATCTTTAAAATCAAGTGTGTCATTTGATGAATCAAATGCCTTAATTAAATTATCTCCTGCGGTTTCCTCTTGTTCTTTAGATAAGTAATCTGTTTGTATAAAGGCTGCTTTATCCACGTCTGTAGTTTCGTTGCCGTCTTCATCTAGCATTACCCATCTGTACTCTACATTTATCTCATTTTCTGGTAAAAATTCTAATCCATCTGGAATATCATCTTTTACAAGTTGTGCATAGCCATCTATCTCGCCTTCGTTGTACACTCTAATTGTATAGGTTACAATATTTCCATTTGAAACCAGAATAGGTTCTTTTGTATGATTATATATTGCAGTTTCTCCGCTTCCATCTTTTAGTGGAGTTACATCAACTTCTGGTATTCTAGATGTTATTTCTGTAGTATTTACAGCTGTTATGAATTTTCTTAAAGCTAAGTCAAATTCTTTTACTATTAATTTCTCAAAGTCATCGTCATCTTCTTGTCCTGGATAATATGTTCCTTCTACAACATTTGAGCCATCATAATATGGATCATTTTTTTGATTTGCTCCACCTGTGTATTCTGGTAGCTTATCTTCTGTAGGTATTGTAAGTCCTGAATCTGCCTCTGAATCTCTATCTGTAACTGTATTTCCTCTACCATCTGTAAAATCTGTTATTTCTGCTATGTTTGTTATTTTCTTTACCATTGGGCTTGTCTCTACAACTTCAAACACAACTTTTACATCTTTATAGTCCAAAGTTTCCATTGTAGTAGAATCATATGCTTTAATTAAATTGTCTCCTGTATTTTCTTCATTTGCTGAAGATAAATATGTTGTTGTAACTTTTACTGCTTTTGAGGCATCATCTGTTACATTTCCTTCTTCGTCTAGCATTTGCCATCCATAATTTTTGTTTGTTTGGCTATCTGCTACAAACCTTAATTGTGCTGGAATGTTGTCTGTTATTTCTTCTACATAGCCATCTACTTCGCCTTCGTTGTATACCCTTATTGTGTATTCTACAATAGCTCCTAATGTTACTTCTACTGGGTCTTTTGAATGGTTATATGTAGCTGTTGTGGCAGTTCCTGCTTTTAGTTCTGTTACATCAACTTCCGGTATTCTTGTTGTTATTTCTGTATTATTTACTTTTGTTATAAACTTTCTTAATGATAAATCTAACTCTTTCATTATTAATTTTTCAAAGTCGTCATCATCTTCTTGTCCTGGATAATATGTTCCATCTACAACATTTGAGCCATCATAATATGGATCATTTTTTTGATTTGCTCCACCTGTGTATTCTGGTAGCTTATCTTCTGTAGGTATTGTAAGTCCTGAATCTGCCTCTGAATCTCTATCTGTAACTGTATTTCCTCTACCATCTGTAAAATCTGTTATTTCTGCTATGTTTGTTATTTTCTTTACCATTGGGCTTGTCTCTACAACTTCAAACACAACTTTTACATCTTTATAGTCCAAAGTTTCCATTGTAGTAGAATCATATGCTTTAATTAAATTGTCTCCTGTATTTTCTTCATTTGCTGAAGATAAATATGTTGTTGTAACTTTTACTGCTTTTGAGGCATCATCTGTTACATTTCCTTCTTCGTCTAGCATTTGCCATCCATAATTTTTGTTTGTTTGGCTATCTGCTACAAACCTTAATTGTGCAGGAATGTTGTCTGTTATTTCTTCTACATAGCCATCTACTCCGCCTTCGTTATATACCCTAATTGTGTATTCTACAGTGTCTCCAACCGCAACTGATACTGGGTCTTTTGAATGATTATATGTAGCTGTTGTAACAGTTCCTGCATTTAATGCTGTTACATCAACTTCTGGTATTCTTGTTGTTATTTCTGTTGTATTTACTTTTGTTATGAACTTTCTTAATGATAAGTCAAACTCTTTTATCATTAATTTTTCAAAGTCATCATCATCCTCTTGACCTGGAATGTATTCCTCTCCTCTATTTATTTCTTGGTCTTTGTAGTCTTCTAGGTCAGTTCCTTCTGGTAAATCTGTATATCCTGGCTCTGAGTCTCTATCTGTAACTGTATTTCCATCACCATCTGTGAAATCTGTTATTACAGCAATATTTGTAATCTTTTCTGCCATTGGGTCTGTTGCAACAACCCTACATCTTATTTTTACATCTTTGTAATCCAAGGTATCCATTGTAGAAGGATCAAATGCCTTTATTAAATTTTCGCCTGAAACTGTTTCGTTCTCAGCAGATAAGTATGAGGTTCTAACAATTTGTAAATTATTTGGATCTAATTCCCAGCCATATTGTATGTTAAGTTCATCATCAACTATAAACTCTAGTTGATTTGGCAAATAATCCGTTATTTCTTCTGCATATCCATCTATTTCTGCCTCGTTATACACTCTTATTGTATATTCTACAATGTCTCCTATTGCTACCTTTACAGGCTCTTTGCTATGATTATATGTTGCTGTTGTAGCTTTTCCAGCTGCCAAATCTGTTACATCAACCTGTGGTATTCTAGATGTTATTGCCTCCCCATTTACTCCTGTTATAAATTTTCTTAATGCTAAATCAAATGGTTGTGGAACAACTATTGACGTTTTATATTGGTCTGTTATTTCCTTGTCTTCCACTATTACTACAGGTTGCTCTGTAGTTGGTGCATTTTCTACTGACCAGTACGTTACTGTTCTTGCATTATATGAGCTTACTGCAGTCATTTCTATTCCAGTAATACCCGAATCCACTGGCATTACTAAATAAAATTCTGTTCCTTCTTTTGCTAAATCTGTTAATGTTTTGCTTGTTGATACAAAATCTCCTGCGTCATTTTTTACTGCAAGTGTTGGTGTTATTGTATTTCCCTTTGTATCTGTATATGTTGCATTTATTGTGTAATTTACATCTAGCAATTCATTAAATACATATGGTCCTGCAACATAATTTTCAGAAACTGTTTGCATTGTTGCATTTGTGTCTATTAGTTTTACAGGTTCTGATGTTGCAGCAGTGCTTACATAATCTGCTGGTGCATTGTCTATGTAGTATAAATATAAAGCTTTTGCAGCATCTTGTCTATCCCAATCACCATCTAGATCACATAAATCTTTGTAGTCTGCATTCTCATTTAGCTTGCTTTGGTACAGCTCTATTTCTTCATAATGGTATTCTCCATCCGGATTTGTATAATACCAAATAGCTAATTGTTGAATAACGTCTATCTCGTCATCAGATAAATATTCAAAGCATTCATCCCAATTACTTTGCTCTTTTCCAAGAAGCTGTTCTAAAAATGCAATTCTTGCGTCTTGATTTTCATCACTAGTATTTGAATAGTTTGGAATGTACAAATTATCTAAAATCCACATGAGTTTGTTATAGTTTTCTCCTGTTGGAAGAACAGCACTATATGTTGAATCTATTGAATCTACATCTCTTAAATCAAATTTCTGGCTATATGTACTTATTGTTGGTGTTGAATTTGCCATATCTGAAGAACCAAAACCTGGTCCTGCCTTTATACAGTAAATAGTATTGTTCAAATCGGCGGTTGTGTCATCTGTGCTATCATACTTTGCAATTTTAAATACCGTTTTCCCTCCTTGCTGGTATCCATATCCAGAACTACGAAGAGCAACTATTCCCAAGTACATAGGTCCAGCGCTTTGTGCTTCTACTTGCCCTGTTGCTCCAAACGTTAATAACACTATTACTAGTGTCATAATACTTAATAATAATTTTTTTAATTTCTTCATACTATTCCATCCTTTAATTATATAATTATAGTTATATATATTTTACACGATATATTACAAATAAGTCAATAGCTAGGTTTTGCCACATTTGAGCCTGCCAAAATATAATTTAATTTTGCAGTTCTTTTTTCCTTACGGAAATCGGACAAGTACAGCTTATATGACATTTTCCTAACTTATATTTCAATTATATTACATTTTCCTGAAAAAATCAATCTAATGGTTATTGATTTTTATATAATATTAATATACAATACTTGTATCTAAAGAAAAGTTGGTGAATTTTATGAACTATAAGAAACAAAAAGAGGTACAAATAGATAACAAGCCCAAGCGTTTGATACTTTTTGCAGCCTTCTCGCTTTTATTAATTATATTGTTAATTATTAGATTGTTTTGGATTCAATTTATAGATGGAGATTCTTTAAAAGAAAAAGCATATAAGCAAATTACTGCAAATTTAGTAATTAGTCCCAAAAGAGGGACAATTTACGACTCAACTGGCAAGTCTTTGGCTGTTAGCTCAGATGTTGATACAATAAGCGTAAATCCAAGTTCAATTACAGTAAAAGGCGACCAAGAGGCAACTAACGCACTAAAAGAAAAGGTTGCAAAGGCTTTGTCCGACATATTCGAATTAGATTACAACGAAGTTTTAGTAAAAGTTACTAGCACAAATTCTGTTGAAACAATTGCAAAAAAGGTTGATTCTGACAAGGTTGCTGAGCTAGAGCAATGGATGGAGGATAATGAATACTATTCTGGAATAAATATAGATGAAGATACAAAAAGGTCTTATCCTTATAATAATTTGGCTTCAAATTTAATCGGATTTTGCGGAAGTGATAATAATGGCTTAGAGGGAATTGAATATTATTGGGATGATGTATTAACCGGCACGCCTGGGAAACTTGTTACATCTATAGATGCAACTCAATCTGCAATCCAAGATTCGTCTCAGCAATATATAGCACCAGAAAATGGTAGCAATATTACATTATCTATTGATGCCAATATTCAGGCTATTGTAGAAAAATATTTAAAACAGGCTGTTGAAGAAAATAACTGTAAAAATGGCGGTACAATGATTTTAATGGACCCTTCTACTGGAGATATTCTTGCAATGGCAACATATCCAGATTACAATTTGAATACGCCGTTTGAGCCAAACGAAACCATGCTTGCAACGTGGGATACTTTGTCCAGTGAGGAAAAAGTAAACAGTCTTTATGAAATGTATAGAAATAAGGCAGTTAATGATACATTTGAACCAGGTTCTGTTTTTAAGATTATTGTTGCCTCTGTTGCATTAGAAGAAAATATTGTGGAAACAGATACCGCCGGCGATTTCTATTGTCCAGGGTACGAAATGGTCTCTGGAATAAAAATAAGTTGTGCTAAAGAAGCCGGACATGGCAGTCAGTCTTTACGAAACGCATTGGAAAATTCATGCAACCCAGCATTAATTCAATTAGGTCAAAAAATTGGAGCTTCAACATTATATAAATATTTTGAAGCATTTGGGTTGTTTAATAAAACCGGAATTGCAACTTCTGGCGAGGCATCCAGCCAATTCCATGTGCTTTCTTCTGTAGGCACTACAGAACTTGCTACAATGTCTTTTGGCCAAAGATTTACAATTACTCCACTTCAGATGATAACAGCTGCATGTGCTATTGCAAATGATGGAGTTTTAGTAAAACCAAGAATTGTTACAAAAATAGAAAATCCAGATACTGGAGCTGTTACAAATATTGAGGTTGAAACAGTAAGACAAGTTATATCTGCCGAAACAGCTGATGAAATTTGCGATATAATGGAATCTGTTGTAACAGATGGAGGTGGACAATATGGTGCAGTTGCAGGATATTCAATTGGTGGTAAAACAGGAACATCTGAGCCAGACCCCAACCACCCAGAAGATGGCTATGTTGCATCATTCTTAGCAATAGCTCCAGTAGAGAACACAAAAGTTGTTGCACTACTTTCATTATATGGTCCACAAGGCACATCTCACTATGGAGGTCAAATTGCAGCACCTGTTGTATCACAGGTATTAAGCGAAGTACTTCCTTACTTAGGAATTCCATCTAATGATTCTTCTCAAAGTACTGCTTCAATAACAATACCAGATTTAAAAGGAAAAACAATTTCAGAAGCAAAAACTTTATTAAACGAATTAGGTATAAATATTGTTACAAGTGCAGACTCAAGTCAAATTGTAACATCTCAAAATCCTAAAGCTGGTACGTCTGTTTCAACTGGCGGGCTTGTAAAGTTATATACCGAAGAATATAACTCATCTATTTCAGTAACAGTGCCAGATTTAAAAGGGAAAAATTTATCGCAGGCAACTTCTAGTTTAAAAGCAAAGAACTTAAATATTGAGGCAACTGGTTCGGGAGTTGTGGTTTCCCAAGATATTTCTTCAGGAACCTCTGTTGAAGAAGGAACTGTTGTAAAAGTAACTTTGCAAGATGTTACAAGCGAACTTCATTAAAGAAATTAAAAAAAGGCGGAAAGTTTCCGTCTTTTTTTAGTATTGTATTATTTTATTACAATCTCGTCATTTTCCACTGTTGCTTTTGCCTTTTTGTTTGGTTTTACAGTACCTGCCAATATTGCCTCTGCAATTTTGTCTTCAAGCATGTTCTGTATTGCTCTTCTTAGCGGTCTTGCGCCATAGTTGTTATCTACTCCCTTTTTAGCAATAAGCTCTTTTACACCATCGTCTATGTCTATTTTTATGTTTTGAGCATCTAGCCTTTTTGTAACTTGTGAAATCATTATATCAATTATTTTTCTAATATCCTCGTTTTCCAATTTGTGAAATACGATTATATCATCAATACGGTTTATAAGTTCTGGTCTAAATTGCTTCTTTAATTCTCCCATTACCTCTTTTTTTATATTCTCATATTCCTGCTTGCTATTTTCTTGTTTGTTTCCACCAGAAAATCCTAGCTTGTTCTTATCTGTTATTAACCTTGCTCCAACATTAGATGTCATTATTATTATGGTATTCTTAAAGTTTACCGTTCTTCCTTGTGAATCAGTTAATCTGCCATCTTCCAAAATTTGGAGCATTGTGTTCATTACATCCGGATGCGCTTTTTCCACCTCGTCAAATAATATAACAGAATATGGCTTTCTCCTTACTTTTTCTGTAAGCTGACCGCCCTCGTCATACCCAACATAGCCTGGAGGCGAACCTATTAATTTTGCAACCGAATGGGATTCCATAAATTCAGACATATCTACTCTTATCATACTGTCCTCGTTTCCAAACATTGCCTCTGCAAGTGATTTTGCAAGTTCTGTTTTTCCAACACCTGTTGGTCCTAGGAACAGGAACGAACCTATTGGTCTGTTGGGGTCAGTTAGGCCCACTCTTCCCCTTCTTATAGCCTTCGCAACTGCAGTTACCGCTTCGTCTTGACCTATTACTCTTTTATGAAGATTTTCTTCCAAGTGTCTTAGTTTCTCGTTTTCTGTTTCGGTTATTTTTGAAACTGGAATGCCTGTCCATGTTGCAATTACTCCAGCAATGTCTTCTTTATTTAGCATCATAACCTTTTTAGTGTTTCCATCTTTCCACTTTTTCGACTTTTCTTCTAGTTGTGTCCTTTTTGTTCTTTCTGTATCTCTTAACTTGGCAGCTTCTTCAAAGTTTTGCATTGCTATAGCTTCTTCTTTTTCTCTTCTTGCTTTTTCTATTTCATCTTCTAGCTTTCTCATGGAGTCGGGCTTTGTGTATGTTTGCATTTTTACCTTTGATGCTGCTTCATCTATTAAGTCTATTGCCTTGTCTGGCAAATATCTATCATTTACATATCTTGTTGATAATTCAACAGCAGCTTTAATCGCCTCATCTGTAATTTTTACATTATGATGAGCCTCATATTTATCCCTTAGTCCTTCTAATATTTTTACTGTATCATCTTCTGAAGGTTCTGCAACTGTTACAGGGCTAAATCTTCTCTCTAATGCCGCATCTTTTTCTATATATTTTCTGTACTCGTTTGTTGTAGTTGCTCCAACTACTTGAATTTCTCCCCTTGCTAAAAGTGGCTTTAGTATGTTTGCAGCATCTACAGCTCCTTCTGCAGCTCCAGCACCAACTATTGTGTGAATTTCGTCTATAAATAGAATAACATCTCCTGCTTTTCTTACTTCTTCTAGGGATTTTTTTATTCTCTCTTCAAAGTCTCCTCTGTATTTTGCTCCTGCAACCATGCTTGAGATATCAACACTTACAACTCTCTTGTCTTTTAAAGTCTCTGGCACATCACCTACAACTATTTTCTCTGCCAATCCCTCTGCAATTGCGGTTTTCCCAACACCTGGCTCACCAATTAAACATGGATTATTTTTGGTTCTTCTTGAAAGAATTTGAATTACTCTGTCTATTTCCTCTCTTCTACCTATTACAGGGTCTAGCTTTCCTTCTCTTGCTTTTTTGGTTAAATCTGAACCATATTGATTAAGTGTAGGCGTAGAATTAAAACTACCATTATTGTTATTTCTTTTTTCTCTAACTTCTTGTGAATTTGCTTCGCTCATTGTTTTTATAAGCTCGTCATACAACTTTTGAGGGTTTACATTTAAATCCATCATAATTCTAACTGCAACACTGTCTCCTTCTCGCATAATTCCTACAAGAATATGTTCTGTACCAATATATTCATTGTTTATTCTACGAGCTTCTACATACGCATTTTCTATAATTCTTTTAGTTCTAGGAGTAAAGCCGATTGCGTCCGTGTCCAATATTGCCGCTTCCTCGTTTATTCCAATAAGCTCTTCTATTTCTTTTAATATGGCCTCACTAGTAACACCTTGATTTAACAACACCTTACTTGCCACACCATTTTGTTCTTCCACAAGTCCATACAAAATGTGCTCTGTGCCTATATAATTGTGCCCCAGCCTTGCTGCTAAATCATTGGCAATTTCTAATGCTTCTTCAGCACTTTTGGTAAACTTATATCTCATATTTTTCCCTCCTTGCATATACATTTAACAATTTATTCTTCTATAATTTGCCTTATAAGTTCTGTTCTCTTGGAATCCATTTTGCTTCCACTCATTGTTTCTCCAAAATATTTTTGCAAATTAGCAGGTTTTGTATACAAAAATAATTTCTTTACTTTTGCATCATTCATTTGACTAATAACACCCATGTCTGTTCCAAGCTTTACATCAGATAAAAGCTCAATACATTCATCCCAAGATATTAGCCTTGCATTTGTAAGCAACCCATATGCTCTATATGCTTTGTCTGCAAACCTCAATTGGTCTTTTCCTAAATACTTTCTTGCAACTCTTTCTTGTTCAACCACCTTGTCTGTAATTGTTTTAAGATTTTTTACAATTTCCTGTTCTGTAATTCCTAGAGTTTGGTTGTTAGAAATTTGGTATATATCACCAACTCCTCTTGCTCCCTCTCCATATACTCCTCTTGCTGACATTCCAAAATTATTAACAATTCGTAAAATTTTGTTTAAGTTTCCAGTTTGAGCAAGTCCCGGAAGGTGCAACATTACAGATACTTTTGCACCTGTTCCAACATTTATAGGGCATGCTGTTAAATATCCATATTTTTCACTATATGAATATTGCAAATAGCCTTCAAGTTTTTTGTCTATTTCAATAGCTAAATTCATAAGTTCTTCTGTTGCTAATCCCTCTCCGAAAACCTGAATACGAAGATGATCCTCATCGTTTATCATAATGCAAATATTTTCTTCGTTATTTATTAAAATTGCTTTATATTCTACGTTATCGCTTATAAATTCTGGACTTATAATATGTTTTTCTACTAAAGAAATTCTCGTAAGTTCGTCTATATCCTTTAATTTTAGAAGCTTTAAATTATAACCAATTTTTGAATACACATCTTCTATTTTGTCTAAAATTTCCTTTTGAGTTTGTTTATCACATTTATTTTCGAAATTAAATCCTGCTATATTTCTTGCAAGTCTTACCCTTGTACTTATTACAACATCCGATTCTTTTCCATTTTGTAGATACCAATTCGACATATTCCCCGCTCCCTTCTATTGTTCTTTATTTAGTTTCTTTATTTTGTCTCTAATAACTGCTGCATCTTCGTATCTTTCTTCTTTAATTGCTTTATCCAAATCGTTTTGCAAAGTCTCAAGTTCAGAACCTTTATTATTCTTTTCTTCCTTCTTTGAACCAGCATTTACCTTGTTCTCCCCAACATTGTTGAGCTTTTCTGCAATATTCAAAGGCTTTCTTCCAATATGTTTACAATTGCCCTGAATGTTTTTAAGCACTGAATCTAATCTATCCCCAAAAATGTCGTAACACTCTGGGCATCCTAAAAATCCAGTTTCTATAAATTCATTGTATAATTTTCCACAATTTGTGCACTCGTTGTGTTTTTCCTTTATAAAACTTGGCAGCAATTGCTCACTTCCATAGTCATCAAAGAAATCCTCTAAGAAATTTGAAAAATGTATTGGCATATTTAATTTAAGACTCTTAATTCCCAATTTATCTGCACAATCCTCGCACAATATCATCTCCTTTTTTACTCCATTCACAATTTGAGTATATTTAACATTTGCCTCGTTATTTCCACAATTTTGACATAACATAATAATATGCCTACCTTTCCCCATTAATTATTTTTAAGAATTTTGGTTTAATGGAACCATTATTTTATATTTGTAGCTTATTTTAATAGAAAGATTAATATACTCTAATTTATTGTTTAGTAAATTAGTATATAACCATCAATCTTCTACTAAATTTAGTAGCATGTTTTTAAATATGTTTGCCCTTAGCTTATCTCTATCTTTTGCATCCACTGTAAGAACATTGTCGCTTGTTGCAACCCTCAAAAGTTTTGATTCGTTTTCCGTAATCATGCCATATGATAAGAAATTACTTATGAAAATGTTTACTTCTCCGGCTGTAATATAATCTCCTACACTAGATATTATATGCATAAAGTAATTGCTCTTGGTAATATTTACTTTTGTAATTTTTATATATCCTCCACCGCCACGCCTGCTTTCTACATAATAGCCTTGTGATGGCTTAAATCTTGTTGATATAACATAATTTATTTGTGATGGAACACAGTTAAATTTTTCAGCCAGGTCATTTCTTTGTATTTCTATGCTACTATCTTCTTCAAATAGCTCTTTTATGAAGTCTTCTATTAAGTCAGACATTCTCAAAGTTTATCACCTCGTTTCTATATGCTTTATTATCATTAGTGTTCTTATGTTTTAATATTTTTATTGTTTGTATTTTTGACTTTGACTTTCTTTGACCTACGATTTTATTATACCACCATAAAAATATAAGTCAAGTGTTTTTGAAAAATTCCCTTACTTTTTCTCTGTGTCTGGATTTGTAATATTTGCAAGCTCATTTGCCCTTATCTTTTGTAAATTTAGGCCAGTCCATACAAAATAAGACGTTACAAATTCTCCATACATTGTTGTTCCCTCTCCATTTATCAACTCGTCTAAATGCTCTAATTCTGTACTATTTAAAGCATTACCTCTTATATTTTTTATCTTTCGTTCTGTTTTGCTTTCCTTATTTTTAATATTTTCTTTATTATATATGTCATTGTCTAAAAAATTTTTTTCCATAAAAAAAATACACCCCATAAATTTTTATTTATTTTGTGCATTTTCTTGTTTTTTATTTATCAAAATTTTAGCTTATTATTCATGTAGAATAAATCGCTCTATTGCTTCTGCCACACCATCTTCATCATTATTTGACACAATTTCATCTGCAAAATCCTTCATATATGGTGCACTATTTGCCATTATTACGCCAAGGCCTGCATTTTGTATCATTTCTTTATCATTTATATTGTCCCCTATAGCCATAATCTGCGACTTGTCTATTTCCATTATTTCTGCTAATTTTTGAAGTGCATTCCACTTATTTACATCTTGACTTGTTATTTCTGTATAATAATACTCTATTGAGTGCTCCTCTGTGCCCAGAGTTATTACCTTTCTTGACATATGTTCCACATCTAATACATCTATGTCTTTTATTTGTCTCAATCTTCTAATTATTCCTCCGAATATAATTTTGTCCTCATCACATATGGTTATTTTTAATATTCCAATATCCGGATTTTCCTCAACATATTTATATATGTCATCTATAATTTTAATGTTTGTCCTTTTGTCTTCGGGAAGTCTCTTATTTTCGTTATTAAAAAACAAAACATTGTAATTTAATGATTTTGAAATTGTTAATTTTTCTGTGTATAGGCAATAGAATATGCTGTTTTCTTCACATATTTTAATTATTTCTAATGCTTTTTTTCTTTCTATAAATTTATTATATAAAATTTGCTCATTTATGGCATCATACAACATAGAGCCATTCCCTGAAATTATATAGTGATTGGCACCAGATTCGTTTGCATAGCTTTTTGCAGACGAAATAGGCCTTCCTGATGCAATTACAACCTCTGTTCCTGCGTTTTTTGCATTTTCAATTGCAATTTTGTTTCTTTGAGATATTTCACCACTATAATTTAACAATGTTCCATCTAAATCTACTGCTACTAATTTATACATATTGTCTCCTTTTCTGTGCACATTATAACATATGGCACACAAAAAGCAAGTAATCTTTAATTAAAATTACTTGCTT
>CAZXVQ010000004.1:0-22834 GCA_964644295.1 uncultured Clostridium sp. | reverse complement strand
GGTGGAGTTCTTTCAGGAGATGTAAAGGATTTAGTATTATTAGATGTAACACCACTTTCATTAGGAATTGAGACATATGGTGGAGTATTTACAAAATTAATAGAAAGAAATACAACAATACCAACAAAGAAATCTCAAATATTCTCAACTGCTGCAGATGGTCAAACATCAGTAGAAGTTCATGTTCTTCAAGGTGAACGTGAAATGGCAGCATACAATAAAACTTTAGGAAGATTCCAATTAACAGGAATACCTGCAGCACCACGTGGAGTTCCACAAATAGAAGTTACATTTGATATAGATGCAAATGGTATAGTTCACGTTTCTGCAAAGGATATGGCAACAGGAAATGAGCAAAAAGTATCTATTACAGCATCTACTAACTTAACAGACGAGGATATAGATAGAGCAGTAAAAGATGCAGAAGCACATGCAACAGAAGATAAGAAGAAAAAGGACGAAATAGAAGCTAGAAATGAGGCAGAAAGCCTAGCATATAATTGCCAAAAAACAATAGATGAGCTAGGAGATAAAATAAATGGAGAAGAAAAAGCAAAGGCAACAGAGGAAATAGAAAATGTTAAAAAAGCTTTGGAAGGCTCTGATGTTGAGAAGATTAAAGAGGCAACAGAAAAATTAAAACAAGTATTTTATGCAATGTCTGAAAAGCTTTATTCACAGGCAAATGCCGCTGGAGCTGCAGATGCAAATGCAAATGCGGAAAACACTGCAGGACCACAAACAGATGAAAACGGCAATGTGTATAATGCAGACTACAAAGTAGAAGAAGACAATAAAGGAAAAGACGAAAACAAATAATTAAGATAAACTTCGCCCAATAGGGTCGGTCCTTTTTGGACGAAGTTTATCTAATTGCATATGAGGTAAGGGAAGGAGAAAAATGGCTGAAAAGAGAGATTATTACGAGGTTCTGGGAGTAAGTAAAACAGCTACTGATGATGAATTAAAAAAAGCATACAGAAAGCTTGCGAAAAAATATCATCCTGATGCAAATCCAGACAATAAAAAAGAAGCCGAAGCAAAGTTTAAAGAAGTAAATGAAGCATATGAAGTTTTATCAGATGCCCAAAAAAGAAAAATGTATGACCAATTTGGAACAGCAGACCCAAGCCAAGGCTATGGTGGAGCAGGTGGCCCATTTGGAGGACAGGGTGGCTACTATTCTTATACAACTTCTGGATTTGACGGATTTAGTGATATATTTGGCGACCTTGGCGACTTATTTGGATTTGGCGCAGGAAGGTCATCTGCAAGAAATTCCAATGCAACTAGAAAAGGTGCTGATATAAGATACACTGTAGATTTAACATTTGAAGAAGCATACAAGGGAGTTAGTAAGGAAATAAACATAACCAGAAACGAAAAATGCCCTACGTGCTCTGGAACAGGAGCAAAGCCAGGAACGCATCCAGAAACATGCTCAGTGTGTGGAGGAAGAGGAACAGTTACAAAAATGCAAACCACATTACTGGGGCAAATGAAAGTGCAAACAACCTGCTCTAATTGCCAAGGTACAGGCAAGGTTATTAGAGAGGTGTGTAACACATGCTATGGAAAGGGAACAGTAAGAAAACAGGCAAAAATAAATGTAAAAATACCAGCAGGCATAGATAACGAGCAAACTATTGTATTGCGTGGCGAAGGGGAAACTGGCAAAAATGGTGGTCCGAATGGAGACGTATATATAACAATAAATCTTAAGAAACACAGCATATTTACTAGAAAAGATGACAATATATACTGTGATATACCTATAACATTTACACAAGCAACCTTAGGGGCAGATATAGAAGTTCCTCTTCTTGATGGAACAAAAACAACATATAAAATACCAGAAGGGACACAAACAGGTGCTAAATTTACCATAAGAGACAAAGGTTTTACTCATATAAATTCGGGTTATAGAGGCAACCTAATATTTACAGTACAAGTACAAATTCCAAGGAGATTATCTAAGGAGCAAAGAGACTTATTAGTAGAACTTGCAAAAACAATGAATGAACAACCCCCTATAAAGAAAAGAGGAATTTTTGGTTAAATATAGGTGGATTTTACGCAAGTGATTACTTGTAAAAATTAAATAATATTGAAAATCTACTACATAATTTGATATAATTTAAAAGTATTAATAAAACCAGAAACTTAGGAGGAAATAATATGCCAAAGGAAACTACTACAAATTCCAGCACAAAAAAAGCAAGCACAGCTAAAACCAAAGAGACAAAAACCAGTAACACTAAAGCAAGTACAGCTAAAACTAGTGCTAAAAAACAAGCCACAACAAAAAGTAGCAAAAAAAAGGTAGGCACAGCAAAAGATAGCACAGCTAGAAATAATACTGCAAAGAAAACAACAGCCCAAAACGCTAATAAAACAAATAAAAATAGTGATACTGAAAAGATAAAAAAATCTAAAGAGGTAAAAAAGGCTAAAAAAACAGACGAGAGAGTAAAGCGAATAATTAAAGAGCAATTGGAGAATGTAAAAAGTGTTAATGTAACAGAAGAAACCAGCCCAGAAAACAATAACCGAGAGATTAAAAAGACAGAGAAAAAGCAGAAATTGCCTGTAAAACTAGATGAAAAGGAAATTGCAAATAAAATAGAACAAACCCAAAAGATGCCTAAAGAGAAGAAAAAAGAAATATGCAAAAAATTGTTAATCAATTTAGCAGCATTTCTATTAATATGTATTTATTGTGTATCTTTAAGTGTAGGATATTTTAATATAGACTCAAGCAGGCTTGTAATAGGTTTAAAATTGTTTAGTTTGGCACTTATTGCTGTTACAATTGTTATGTTTGAAAAAGCATATAACAAGGAAAGTGGTGAGCTTGCTCTATTTGGAATTGAAGCACTGTTTACCGCAATATTAACGCTAATTTTATTGTATTTATATATTATTAGCAAAGAACAATTTGTTGTAACAATAGTAATTTACTCTATCATAGCTTTTGTATACTACACAATAAAATCTATTATTATAAAAAGCATAAAAACAAAAGAATGGAGAAAAAGCATAAGTGATATTAAAGAAATAATGCAAGAATAATCAATGCAAGAATCATTGATAAATCAAATTTTAAGCAAATTTCCTGGACTTATTAAAAAATATGTAGTAAAATAAAAAAGAAAGTTTATTAACAAATAAAATGGAGGGAAAACGATGATTGTAAAACCAAGCGTAGCTGAATTATTAGAAAAAGTAGATAATAGATATACCTTAGTTTCAGCAACAGCCAAAAGAGCAAGACAAATTCTGCAAGGAGACGAAGTTTTAATAAAAACTGATGATGTTGCACCAGTTACAATAGCAGCAGACGAAATTGAGGCTGGAAAGGTAGAGGTATGTTAGTATTATTATCTGGAGTGTCTGGAGCAGGTAAAGACACTATAAAAAAAGAACTTATAAAAAGAAATGATAATATAGCGTCTCTACCATCTTATACAGATAGGTTGCCTCGTGAAGGCGAAGAAAATGGAGACCTATATAACTTTATTACTACGGAAGAGTTTAAAAAACTAATAGAAAATGGCGACTTATATGAGTATGATGTTCACCATAATCATTATTATGGCACATCAAAAAAACTATTAAATGAGCGCTTAAGTAGTGGAAAAATAATAGTAAAGGACATCGATGTTAATGGAACAGAAAATCTAGTAAGGCTTTTAGGGCAAGATACAAAAATAGTCACAATATTTTTGCGTGTTCCAAAAGATAGACTGCGTGCTAGACTAATGAGAAGAAACCGTAATGCAGACCCTATGGAAATTCAGGCAAGACTTAATAGATTTGATTACGAAGAATCAAAGATTGGAATATATGATTATGTAATAAAAAACAACGATTTGGAAAAAACAATTCAAATAATTACTACAATAATCAAATATGAAGCAAATTTAACAAACCCGGAATTTTAGAATATACAATATGAAAATCATCATAGAAATTAATATTATAATTGTTTAGGCCTTGTAATATAGAATGCTATATTACAAGGTTTTTATAAATTGTTAAAATTTGTTGATTTTTAACGTGTTTTGAAATATAATTTTAATAAATATAAAAAAGGAGTATAAATTTAAAGTGATTGCAGAGATAATTATTAATAGCAATGTAAAAAACTTAAATAAAACTTTTGATTACATAATTCCGCAGAATTTAGAAGACAAAATTTTTGTGGGCAGTAGAGTTTTTGTGCCATTTGGAAACAAGAAAAGCCTAGAAGAAGGATTTGTTGTAAAAATAAAAGAAAGTTCTGATTATATTTCCAAATTAAAAGAAATCGCAAGGGTAGAAGACGGATACAATTTAGATAGGGAAAAACTTGAACTTGCAAAATGGATGGCGAGCAGATATTTTTGCAATATATCTGATTGCATAAAATTAATGCTACCTCCAGGAACAACAACCAAGGTGGTTTCAAACAGAATAAATGACAAAATGCAAAATTTTGTGTATTTGACTAAAAACACAGAAGAGATAGAACAAGACATAGAAAATAAAAAGATAAAGTCAGATAAACAGATACGTGCTTTAAAATTCTTAATGGATTCTACTGAACAACTTGAATATGAGATTTTTGAAATGTCAGAAGAAAATAGCAAGAATAATAGCAAAACATATCAAAATGTAAATGGAGTTTTAAGTTCGGACTTGCAAATGTTTGCTGATGTTAGTAGTGCAGTTATAAAAACTCTGCAGAAGAACGGATATATAGAAATTGTAGAAAAAGAAGTTGAGAGAAATCCATTTTTGCATAAGGTTGTAGAAAAAAGCAAAGCTTTAGAATTAACAAAGGAACAACAAGAGGCATTTGAAAGAGTAAATGCGTCTATTCAATTTGGCGAATATGATGAATTTTTGTTGTTTGGTGTTACAGGTTCTGGAAAAACAGAAGTGTACCTAAGACTAATAGAAGAATGTTTAAAACTGGGCAAATCTAGTATTATGCTAGTTCCCGAAATTTCCCTTACACCGCAAACTGTTGATAGATTTTTGAGCAGGTTTGGAGAGGAAAAAATAGCTGTTCTACATAGTAAATTATCTGTTGGCGAGAGATATGACCAGTGGAAAAAAATTGCAAGAGGAGACGCTAAAATTGTAATAGGGGCTAGATCCGCTATTTTTGCGCCAGTTAAGAATTTGGGAATAATTATAATAGATGAAGAACACGACGATTCATATAAATCTGAAACAAATCCAAGATACAACGTAAAAGAAATAGCAAGTTATATTGCACAAAATACAAATGTTCCCGTGCTACTTGGAAGTGCAACTCCAGACATGAATACATACTATAAGGCAACAAATGGAGAAATTCAATTACTAGAGTTACATCAAAGAGCTAATAAAGCTTCTCTTCCAGAAGTAGAAATAGTAGATTTAAGAAATGAACTTGCTTCTGGAAATAAAACTATGATAAGTACAAAGCTTTACAATGCAATAGCCGAAAATTTGCAAAATAAAAAGCAAACAATTTTGTTTTTAAATAGAAGAGGATTTTCTACTTTTATAATGTGCAGAGATTGTGGATATACTGCTAAATGCAAAAATTGTAATATAACACTTACATATCACTTAAAACAGAACAAATTAAAATGTCATTATTGCGGGTATGAAACAAATGCCTTGACTGTTTGCCCAGAGTGCAAGAGTACTAATATTAGATATTTCGGAACAGGAACACAGAAGTTAGAAGAACAGGTAAAAAAACTATTTCCAGAAGCTTCTACAATAAGAATGGATGTAGATACAGTAACAAAGAAAAATTCTCATGAGGACATTTTAAATCAGTTTAAAAATAACAACATAGATATCTTAATAGGAACTCAAATGGTAGTAAAAGGACATCATTTTCCAAACGTAACATTGGTTGGCGTAATTGCGGCAGACAGTAGCTTAAATATAGATGATTATAGAGCAAATGAAAGAACATTCCAAATATTAACACAGGTTGCAGGACGAGCTGGGCGTGAAAAGGATAAAGGCAGGGTGATAATTCAAACATATAATCCAGATGCGTTTTGTATACAATATGCACAAAAGCAAGATTACAAAATATTTTATGACACTGAAGTATATCTTAGAAAACAGTTGAGATATCCGCCTTTTTGTGATATAATACTAATTGGGATATCTAGTAGATCACAAAAAGAATTAGAAGAAATAGCAAATAAAATATTTGTTAATTTAAAAAACAAAATAAAGACTAAAAATTTGAAAATACTATTATATAAGCCAGTTCCAGCACCAATAGATAGAATAAAAAATCAATTTAGATGGAGAATAATAGTAAAGTGTAAAATAGATGATTCCATTACCGAGGAAATAAGAGATACAATAAATGTGGTTAGTAATCAAACTAAAAACAGTAAATACGCCTCAAGAATAATAGTTGATATAAATCCAACGAATATGCTTTAATGTTATGTGGACTTTTAAAGTCTGCAAGAAGGGAGAATTATGTAAGGTATTAAAAGCCTACATATACTAGTAAAAATGGCAATTAGAGAAATAAGATTATCAGATGACGAAATATTAAGAAAAGTAGCAAGAGAAGTTGAAACAGTTGACGACAGAATAAAAGAATTATTGCAGGACATGCTAGAAACAATGCACAAATATAATGGTGTAGGTTTAGCAGGCCCACAGGTTGGCGTATTAAAAAGAGTAATTGTAATTGATTTATACGATGGAAATGAACCTTTGCTGCTTGTAAATCCTAAAATTATAAAAGAAAAGGGAACTCAAGAAGTAGAAGAAGGTTGCTTAAGCTTTCCAAACGAGTATGCTAAAATTATAAGACCAAAAGAGGTTGTAGTAGAAGCTCTAAACGAAAATGGAGAAAAGGTAAAAATAGTTGCAAAAGATTTACTTGCACAAGCCCTATCTCACGAGATAGACCATTTAAATGGAATATTATTTATAGATAATATAATTCCTGGAACACTGCAATATGTGGAGCCAGAGGAAAAAATGTAAGCCGATTTATGCTAATTTAGCTTAAAAAAATATTATAATAATTAGGAGAGAAAAATGCTTAATATTTTATTTATGGGAACGCCGGATTTTGCTAAAGAATCGCTAAAAGCAATTTATGAGGCAAGCTACAATATAGTGGGAGTTGTTACAAATATAGATAAACCAAAGGGCAGAGGAATGAAGCAAGCATATTCACCTGTTAAAGAGTATGCTATGGAGCATAACTTAAAAATATATCAGCCACCTAAAATAAGAAACAACCCAGAATTTATAGAAGAAATAAAAAAGTTAAACCCAGATTTAATATGTGTTGTCGCTTATGGAAAAATACTTCCAAAGGAGATACTAACAATACCAAGACTTGGATGTGTAAATGTTCATGGTTCACTTTTGCCACAATATAGAGGTGCGGCACCAATTCAATGGGCTGTATTAAATGGAGATAGCAAAACAGGAATAACAACAATGTTTATGAACGAGGGAATGGACACAGGCGATATTATATTAAAAAAAGAGGTAGAAATTGGCGAAAACGAAACTACAGGAGAATTGTGGGAAAAGCTTAGCAAAATTGGTGCAACTTTATTAATAGAAACAATAAAACAAATAGAAGTAGGAACATTTGTAAGAACTAAGCAACCAGAGGAAGGAACAATTGCTCCAATGCTTTCAAAGGAAATGGCAAAAATAGACTGGGAAAATAAATCCGCACAGGAAATAAAAAATCTTGTAAGAGGATTAAATCCAATTATGGGAGCATATTCGTGTTTAAATGGCAAAAAAATAAAATTTTGGAGAGTACAGGCAATTTCTGAACAGTCGCTTTTAGAAAAGTTTAAAGAGCTTGAAGAGTATAAGGACAATTTAAATAAAATACAACCTGGAACAGTTTTATTTTCAGATGACAAAAAGGGCTTATTTATAAAAGCAAACAAAGGAATTCTGCAAGTGTTAGAAGTGCAAGGAGAAAACGCAAAGAAAATGGAGATAGGCAGTTTCTTAAGAGGAAATAAAATAGATGCAGGTCAAATATTTTTATAATTCATGATGTATTGACTTATAACATAAAATGAAATAAAATTATAGTGATAATGATAAGAGAGGAATTGAAACGAATGAAAAGACTAGAATCGAGCCATGGAATCACACTTATTGCACTAGTTGTAACGGTTGTTGTAACACTAATAATATTTGGAATTACTATTGATATTGCAATAGGCGACAATGGTTTATTAGAAGAGGCAGGCAAAGTTGAAAACAACGCTATACAGTCTCAGACTGAGGCAGAAGAATTAATGAACCAATTGGATATACAAGGTATAAATGCAGAAGCAGATGGAGCTGTTAAAAGCAATGATGATAAAACTGCACCTGTAGTAAGTATTAAAGAATGTACAAAGCTTACAAGTACATCTTTTAAAGTTAGTGTTGTTGTAACAGATACGGGAAGCGGAATATATTCAATAGAGTATAGCAAGGATGGTGGAACAAACTATGAAGAAGACCTTACAGGCAAAGTAGCTAAAAGCCACGTTTTTACTAGTGTAACTTCTGGAACATATAACATAAAAGTAAAAGTAACAGATAACAGTGACAATACATCTTATGCCACTGCATCCATAACTTTATAATTATTTAAGAAAAATAAACAATGGTTACACCCATATCGCCTTCACCCAAGGTCCCAATTCTAAAGGACTTTACGTGAGGGTGATTTTTTAAAAAGGCATGTATTCCATCACGCAGTTTCCCAGTACCTTTTCCATGCACAATTCTTGCATTATTTAAATTTGCCATATAACATTCATCAAGATATTTGTCAACAATAGGAATTGCCTGGTCAACATTAAGCCCAATAACATTTATTTCTGAAGCTACGTTTTTAGCGGTTAAGTTACTAGAATAGGAAACACTGCTAGAGCTGTTTTTATTATTACTAACATTTGGCAAACAATTCTTAGGGCTTATTAATAAATCAGATAATTTAACATTTAATGTTAGCATTCCGGCCTGAATTTTAACTTCTTTAGATTTATTTGGAAGACTTAAAATTGTTGCAACAGAATTTAGCTTTTTGCAGAATACTTCCTGACCAATGTGCAAAGATTTTTCATCAATTTGAGTACCTATCGAGGCGTTTTTTAAATTGCTATTAGTATCTGAAAGATTTGCAATAGAAGCATTTATATTATTTCTTAAAGAATTTGCTTTTCCGGCATTAATATTTTTGCTATTTAAGTCTTTTATAATTTCATTTGCTTCCTCTTTTGCGTCAAGCAAAATATTCCTTGCTTTAGCTTTTGCATCTGCAATTATATTTTCTGCTTCTAATTTTAATTTGTTGTTATCCTTCTCAAGAGATTTTCTAAGAAGTTCAATTTGATTAGAATTTTTTTGTATTTTTTCTTTTTCTTGCTCAACTTTCAATTTATCATCATAAATATTCTTAAGAAGTTCCTCAATATTGGTATCGTCTTCTTTAATAAGTGAAGTTGCTCGGTTTAAAATATCATCAGATAAGCCTAACTTTTTGCTTATTGCAAATGCGTTACTTTTTCCAGGAATACCAATTAGCAATTTATAGGTAGGACGCAAATTTTCTACGTCAAAATCTGAACTTGCATTTTCAAAGCCGTCATGCAATAATGCGTATTTTTTTAGTTCAGGGTAATGAGTTGTACAAATTGTTAGAGCTCCTATTTTGTAAAAATGCTCCAAAATACTAATTGCAAGACTGCTTCCTTCTAAGGGGTCAGTTCCAGAACCTAATTCATCCAAAAGCACCAAGCTATTTTGCGATGCCTGTTTTAATATATCTATAATATTTAGCATGTGAGAAGAAAAAGTACTTAAAGACTCTTGAATACTTTGTTCGTCTCCGATATCTGCAAATACATTATCAAACACACATAAACTGCTATTCTCCTTTGCAGGAATTAAAAGCCCACTATAAGCCATAAGGCAAAACAACCCTACAGTTTTTAATGTAACAGTTTTTCCACCTGTGTTGGGGCCTGTAATTAATAAAGATGAATAATCTTTTCCTAAGGATATATCTATTGGAACAACAGAGCTTGCCTCTATTAAAGGATGTCTTGCACCTAAAAGAACAATCTGCTTAGAGGTATTTATATTAGGACAAATACCATTTATTTTTCTTGCGTATTTTGCTTTTGCAAATATAAAATCAATTTTGCCAATTGCATTTATAGAGGTTTCTAGTTTATCTGCAATAGGAAACAGCGATAAAGACAAGTCCCTTAATATTTTCTCAATTTCTAAAGCCTCTTGCACTTTTATTCCATTAATTTTATTATTTAGCTCAAATATTGCAGAAGGCTCAATGTACACAGTAGAGCCACTTGCGGAAACATCTAAAATAACCCCGCTAATATTATCTTTAAATTCCTCTTTAACTGGAATGGCAAATCTATCACTTCTAATAGTAACAATAGAATCCATTAGATATTTAGAATATGAAGAAGAATGGATAAAATTTGCCAATTTATCTCTAACATCTTGCTCTAATTTGTGCCTATTTCTACGAAGAGAAGAAAGAGTTTTAGATGCGTCATCTGCAATTGTATTTTCGTCTAATATAGAGTTTAGAATTTTATTCTCAAGATTTTTATTGTAATATAAAGACGAAAATAAATCTGCTAAAAGTGGAAAGTCTGTTAAATCAAAATCTTCATCTTCAAACAAATAATCATGAAGAACTCTAGAAGATTTCAATATATTTGCAACTTCCAACAAAGCCTTGGCTGACAAATAATTTGAACTTTTCAAAGTCTTAACCCATACTTCTATATTTGGAATAGGGAAAAGAGGTGGCTCACCTTTTCTAAAAAGAAATGAAAGCGAAGATGTGGTCTCCTCTAATTGCAATTTTACAATATCTATATTATTGCTTGGTACTAAAGAAATAGCATATTGCTTACCTAAATAAGTAATGCAATATGTAGACACAATATCTAGCACCTTGTTGTATTCTAATTTATCTAAATATTTTTTTTGCATTGTACATACCTCAATTATTTTTTTTGCATTATATCACAAGCTCCGTATAAAGTAAAACCATAAATATTTTGTAAAAAACAAAAATTCAAATAAAAAATTTGTAGTATTTTGCAAAAAGTTGATTTTGGACTTGTAAAATTCTTCGTATATTGATATACTATAAGAGTAAGCATTAAATAGGATAAAAACTATTTAATTGAATAATAATAAATAATGGAGGTAATATTATGGAGAAAGAAGAAAATGTAAATCAAAATGAAAGTGAGATAATTATTGAGAATCAAGAAGGAGAAACAAGCAACATTCAAATAGCAGATGATGTTGTTGCAATTATAGCTGGTAAGGCTGTATCAGAAGCTCCTGGAGTATTTGCTATGGCAGGAGGATTTGCAGGCGGAATATCTGAGGTTCTAAGTGGAAAGAAAAATCTTTCTAAAGGAATTAAAGTAGAACTAGGAGAAAAAGAAACCAAAATAGATGTAAACATAATAGTTGAATATGGTTCTAGAATTCCAGATGTTGCATTCGATATTCAAAATAGAGTAAAAACAGCTGTTGAAGCAATGACAGGATTAAAGGTTGTTGCTGTTAATGTACATGTTCAAGGAGTAAATACATCAGCAGTAGACGCAGAAAACACTGCAGAAACTACAGAAACAGAAAATAAATAATGTTAAATACTTTTAGGCACGAGGAAATTGCGTGCCTTTATAAAAGTATATGGAGGTAGTGTATGAAGTTAGTAGATAAAATAATTTTATGTTTTTTTTCAATAATAATATTATTACTAGCAATAGTTTCTTGCTTTTTCATATTTGGATGGGCAGATATTACAACTTTATATGTAATGGTAAGTTCTGCTCTAGCAGATAATATAATTTGCAATGTGTTAATAGGCGTAAATGTTGTATTAATTCTATTGGCTATAAAAGGAATATTTTTTGAATCTTCAACAAAAAAAGATGGTATGCTTGAAGACGGAGTATTACTAGAAAATGAGGACGGAAAATTACTTATTACAAAAAGTACTTTAACAAGAATAGTAGACACAGTTGTATCTGGATTTGAAAGTGTAAAAAATTCTCAAACAAGTGTTAGGTTGAACCAGAACAATGAATTATCTATAGTACTAGTAATAGAAGTATCTAATAATGCAGTTATCAAAGAATTAAGTAATAATATTCAAATGCGTGTTAAAGAGTCAATAAAAAAATCTATAGATTTAGATGTAAAAAATATAGATATAAAAGTTAAAAATGTAGTTGTGCCAGGAGAAACCAAAGAAATTTAATAATCAACCATAGTAACATAAGAAGTAAATTTGAAATATAAATTAGTAGGAGGAATAATATGGAGGATATAAAGAAATTTCTAAAAACATATGGAGGAGCCCTTATAGGTGCACTAGTCGCAATTATAATATTGTGTACACATTTGTACGGACTTATAATTTGGATTGTGTTTATTTGCCTTGGAATGTATGTTGGCAATTATATACAACACAACAAATATGAAGTAAAAGAAAAGATAAAAAATTTTATAGATAGAATATAATTGGGGAATATAAAATGGAAGAGATGACAAAGAGAGAACTTGCTTTTTGCTATATTTATAGTCAAGAAATACAAAAACAAAGCAGTAAATCGCAGGTTAAGTTATTTTTAGATAGTATTGAAGTTGAAGATGGAAGAGTAAGAGAATATGTAAAAAATATTGCAAAAGGCATGAAAGAAAATGATGCAGAAATAACAAAAATAATATCTGAAAATCTAAAAGAAGGCTGGACTATAGATAGATTATCTGTAGTCGACCTGTCTTTGCTAAAACTTGCAATATATGAAATAAAATATACCGATATTCCATTTAAGGTTGCAATAAACGAAGCGGTAAATATGGCAAAGAAATATGGAGAAGATACTTCTGCTTCATTTATTAATGGTGTGCTTGCAAAAGTAGTTGCATAAATTATATTGAGGAGAATTTAAATATGGAGTATAACCCAATAACTGTTACAGATTTAAATAAATACATAAAAAATAAAATAGATAATGATGAAATGCTAAACAATGTTTTAGTAAAAGGAGAAATATCTAATTTTAAAAATCACTACACAGGCCACATGTACTTTACATTAAAAGATGAAAAATCATTAATAAAATGCGTAATGTTTAAAGCATATACTACGCATTTAACTTTTATGCCCAAAGACGGCATGAAAGTTATGATTTTAGGGAGTGTTTCTGTTTTCGAAAGAGACGGAGTATATCAAATTTATGCAAAAGCAATGAAAGAGGACGGACTTGGAAGTCTATACACAGCATATGAGGAATTAAAAAGAAAGCTGGAACAAGAAGGCCTATTTTCTACAGCTCACAAAAAGAAAATACCATTTATGCCAAAAACAATTGGAGTTTTAACATCAAACACAGGAGCAGTTATAAGAGATATAATTAATGTAAGTACTAGAAGAAATCCAAATGTACATATTAGATTATATCCAGTTCCAGTACAAGGACCAGGAGCTGCAGAAAAAATAGCAAGTGGAATAGAATTTATGAATAAAAACAAACTAGCAGATGTTTTAATAATTGGAAGAGGTGGAGGATCACTAGAAGATTTGTGGCCATTTAACGAAGAGATAGTAGCACGAGCAATTTACGACTCGGAAATTCCAATAATTTCTGCGGTTGGTCATGAAACAGATTTTACAATAGCAGATTTTGTGGCAGACCTAAGAGCACCAACACCATCTGCAGCAGCAGAACTTGCAGTCCCTAACATAGATGATGTTAGAGAAACATTGCATTTGTATAACAATAGATATAAAGTAGCTTTAAAGAAAAAAGTTGAACTTATGAAATTATCATATGAAAAATGTATGTCTAGGCCAGCATTCAAAAATCCAACTCAAAAAATAAATGAACAATACATGGTAGTAGATATGAGAATTAAATCATTGCAAAACAGCATTATGCTAAGATTAAAAGAAGGAAAAACAAAATTTATAAAAGAGGTTGCAAGGATGGATTCATTAAGTCCACTAAAAACATTGGCAAGAGGCTATAGCATTGTAACTGATGGAATAAACGGTAAAATAATAAAATCAGTTAAAGATGTAAAAAAGAATGACCAAATAAATATTAAATTGAGTGATGGAGAAAAAAATGCACTAATAATTTAGATTGAGAAAAGATAATTTATAACGGTTTATAGGTAAATTCCGCAAAAAAACCTAAATATTTTATTTAAGGAGAATGGTGTAAGGGCTAAAAGCTCTACATCTATTAGTATAAAATGGAAGAAGAAAATTTGAATTTTGAAGAAGCTATGAAACAATTAGAAAATGTTGCAAATGAGCTAGAAAAAGGCAATTTAAGCTTGGACGAATCTGTAAATAAATTTGAAGAAGGAATGAAATTATCTAAAAAATGCAATAATTTTTTAGATTCTGCAGAAAAGAAAATTACAATGCTAATTAATGGAGAAGATGGAATAAAAGAAGAAAATTTTGTGCCCAAAGAGGACTAGAAGCTTGCGTAAATACAAGTAACAAAACGGTTTAAGGAGGCTGTTTGAAATGGAAGATATTGAAATTGCAAGAAATACAAAATTAAATTCTATTACAGAAATTGCAAAAAAAGCTGGCATTGAGGAAGAAGAGCTAGAGCAATATGGGAAATTTAAAGCCAAAATTGACAGCAGGAACATTTTAGAAAGATTACAAAATAAGAAAAATGGAAAATTAATATTAGTCACATCAATAAATCCAACTCCTTTAGGAGAAGGCAAAACGACCATGGCAATTGGCCTTGCAGATGGACTTGCTAGAATTGGGAAAAATGCAATGCTTGCACTAAGAGAACCATCTCTAGGACCAGTATTTGGCATAAAAGGTGGAGCAACAGGTGGAGGATATGCACAAGTAGCTCCAATGGAAGATATTAACTTGCATTTTACAGGAGATATTCATGCAATAACTTCTGCAAATGATTTATTATCAGCTATGATAGATAACCATATTTATTATGGAAATGAACTTGGTTTTAAAACTGTAACATGGAAAAGATGTATAGACTTAAACGATAGACAACTAAGGAAAATAAATACAGGATTATCTGAGGAGAAAAATATTGTTTCAAGAGAAGATGGTTTTGATATATCTGTTGCCTCTGAAATAATGGCAGTTCTATGTTTGTCTAGCGATATAGAGGATTTAAGAAGAAGAATTGGAAATATTATTGTTGGATACAATAAGCAAAATGAACCAATAACTGCAAAAGATTTACATGCAGAAGGAGCATTAACTGTATTATTAAAAGATGCAGTAAAACCAAATCTTGTGCAAACTTTGGAACACACTCCTGCAATAATACATGGAGGACCATTTGCAAATATTGCACACGGATGTAACAGTATTATTGCAACAAAAACAGCGATGAAACTTGCAGATTATACTGTTACAGAAGCAGGTTTTGGTTCAGATTTAGGTGCAGAGAAATTCTTAGATATTAAATGCAGAAAAGCAGGATTAAAACCAGACGCAGTAGTATGTGTTGCTACAATAAGAGCCCTAAAATATCATGGAGGGCAACCTAAAGAGAACGTAAAAGAAGAAAACCTAGAAGCTTTAAAAAATGGACTTACAAACCTAAATAGACATTTGGATAATTTACAAAATAAATTTGGATTAAATGTAATAGTTGCAATAAACAAATTTGCAACAGATACGGATGCAGAAATAGAATTATTGAAAAATAAGCTTGCCCAAAAACAAATAGAACTAAGTTTAGTAGAAAGTCATCAAAAGGGAAGTGCTGGAGCAATTGACTTAGCAGAAAAAATAGTAAAATTATCAAATAAACCAGAAAGTTTTAAATACATATATGAAGATACAGATACAATAAAAGAAAAAATAGAAAAGGTTGCAAAAAACATATATGGAGCAGAAACTGTAGAATATTCTGCGCAGGCAATAGAAGAAATTGCAAGAATAGAAAAACTAGGCTATTCAAACTTTCCAGTATGTATTGCAAAAACACAATATTCATTTTCAGATGATGCAAAAAATTTAGAGTGCAAAGAGCCATTTAAAATACATGTTAATCAGGTAATATTAAAAACTGGAGCCGAATTTATTGTGGCTATAACAGGGAAAATAGTTACAATGCCAGGACTTCCAAGAGTTCCTGCAGCAGAAAAAATAAACATAGATAAAGACGGAAATATTGTAGGCATTTTCTAAATGCTTGTATAAATTCACCAATTAAAGGAATAATAACTTTAAGAGGTGAATTTTTCATGTTTAAGAAACTAATAAATAAAATAGATAAAAAAGCTAAAAACGTAGGTTTTAATAGGGCAATATCAATAGTTGCAACTTTACTCATAATTTTCATAATTTACAATGTCTTTTTCACAAACAATAATTTATTTGCCTTATCTAAATATGGCTCAAGAGGAAGCGAGGTAACACAAATACAAACAAAGCTAAAAAGGTGGGGCTATTATACAGGGAATATAGATGGGATATTTGGAACGCTAACACTTAATGCAGTTAAGTATTTTCAGAGAAAAAATGGCCTTACAGTAGATGGAATTGCAGGCACAAAAACATTGCAAGCTATGGGAATATATAATTCGAGCGGAAATTCCACATCTAGCAATAGTACAAACAGTGGTGACCTAAATCTTTTGGCAAGAACTGTATATGCAGAGGCAAGAGGAGAGCCGTATGCAGGGCAAGTTGCAATAGCAGCTGTTGTATTAAACAGGGTAAAAAGTAGCTCATTTCCAAACACTGTATCAGGGGTAGTATATCAAAGTGGAGCGTTTACATCAGTATCAGATGGTCAAATTAATTTAACTCCAAACCAAACCGCATACAATGCAGCAAGTGACGCATTAAATGGCTGGGACCCTTCATATGGCTCAATTTACTATTTTAACCCTAACACTGCGACAAATGCATGGATATGGTCTAGACCTTATGTAGTAACAATTGGAAAGCACAGGTTTTGCAAATAAAGCTTGACAAACAAATAACATATTGATAATATAAAGTAGCTAGTTATAATTAGGAGGCAAATATGATTTTTTACCCTAAGAGCTACTTTAAAAGTGTTTTAGAAATAGATGCAAAATTTTTTATGGAACATAACATAAAAGCCATTTTATTAGACATAGACAACACTATATTGGACATAAAAAACAATCTAATAGATGGGCTAGAAGAATGGGTAGCAAATATAAAAAAGCACAACATAAAACTTTGTATTTTGTCAAATACAAACAATAAAAATAAGGCAAAGAAAATCGCAGAAAAATTAAATATACCATATATATATTTTGCCAAAAAACCTTTACGATTTGGGTTTAAAAAAGCACAAAAAATTCTAGAAATAGAAAATAGCAATGAAATTGCGGTAATTGGGGACCAGGCACTAACAGATGTGTGGGGTGCAAATAGATGTGGAATGTATTCAATTTTAGTTGCACCATTAGCTAAAAAAGATATATTAATTACAAGATTAACAAGAGTTATGGAAAAAAGAATATTAAAAAAATATTATAAGGACAATAATATTAAATAGAGAACTAATGAACGTTATAGAATAAGAGGTATTTTAATGTATATAAACAATATTAATATAATATATTATTTGCTTTTTGGAATTGCAGGATTACTTGTAGGTGGATTTATACCTTGGTGTGTAATTAGATTGCCAGAATATAAAAAAATATTTGTAAAAGAATTCTTTTCAATATTTTTAAAGCAACAAAAAGCATATTATTCATATATGGTTGTTACAGCATTGCTGTTTATGGCAATACTGTTTACATATGGACTTAGCATAAAAACATTGGCATATGTTGTGCTTGTGCCAATGCTAATATGCGCATTTGTAATAGATTACAAACTAAAAATAATTCCTAATAGACTAAGTTTGACAATATTTGAAGTAGGCCTTGTTTACACTTTTGTAGAAGGAATAATAAATGTAAACATTGCAATAGACATGTTGCTTGGAATGATTGCAGGTGCAGGAATATTTTTGTTTATAACTCTAGTAGGAGGTTTAATTGCAGGCAAAGAAGCTATGGGACTAGGTGATGTTAAACTTATGGGAGGATTAGGACTATTTTTTGGTTGGAGAACAATAATTATTATCGCCCTAATTGCATTCTTGCTTGGAGCAATAATTGGCATAGCATTAATGATTATGAAAAGGAAAACAGGAAACCAGTACATACCATTTGGACCTTTTATAGTTATTGCAACAATAATTGCAATGATTGTACCATTTAACATACTATCCTTCATATTGCTAAAAATATTTACATTAGGCACATACAAAATGGATCTTACCGTATAGCAAATAATCAAAATATAAAATATAAAATGAAATGAGTGAGTGTATCTATGAATAATAATATTCGATGGCTAAGAGATAAAATAAAAATGCAAAATCTACAAGGAATTGTAATATCAAACCCAGTAAATGTTAAGTATTTAACAGGAATAAATGCTGAAGGGACTTTTTTAATAACGCCAAAAGAAAACATATATATAACAGATGGCAGATATACAGAAGAAGTAAATAACACATTAACTATAAATGATGAAATAGTTGTATATGATATGAAAGACCTATCGCAAGACGATTACGAAAACTTTTTCTTGTTCTGCGAAAATGTCGGATTTGAAGAGGAATATGTGACATATGCCAAATATAAGGAATTTATGCATAGATACAAAATAAACAACCTAGATGAAACAGAGGGAATAGTAGAAAAGCAAAGAATGATTAAAGACCAAGAGGAAATAGAACTTATAGAAAAGGCTTGCCAAATAACAGACGATTGTTTTAACTATTTAAAAAGTTATATAAAAATTGGATTAACGGAAAAGCAAATTGCAAAAGAAATTTCAAACTATTTCGAGAATAATGGAGCAGATGGGTTAGCGTTTGATACAATTGTTGCTTCTGGGCAAAATTCATCTAAGCCACATGCTGTTCCGACAGATAAACCAATAGAAGCGGGAGACCCAATAACAATAGATATGGGGTGCAAATATAAAGGATACTGTTCTGATATGACAAGGACAATTTTTGCAGGTTATGTACCAGAAAAAATTAAGCCTGTTTACGAGCTTGTGCTTAAGAATCAAAAACAAGTAATAGATGAACTACGAGAAGGAGCAAACCTAAAAACAATAAGCAGAATGGTAGAAAGTGATTTTAAGATACGAGGATATGACCTAATTCACGCATTAGGGCATGGAGTTGGGCTAGAGGTACATGAATTGCCATTTACAAGCTCTAGAATTGACTTTATACTAAAAAATAATATGGTAATTACAGATGAGCCAGGAATTTACATTCCAAATCAATTTGGAGTAAGAATAGAAGATACAGTTTTAATAAATAAAGAAGTGGCAACATGCTTAACAAAATCTGAAAAGGATTACGTGATAGTTGACAGAAGTTAGTAAATAAAGGTTGATTTTTAAGCAAATTTGTAGTATTATAGTATTGTTGTATTAAAATTTTTAAAATATAATTTAATTAATAAAAAAATTGAAAGGGGTAATAATAATATGGCAAACGTATATATGGCAGGAGATTTTAGAAATGGAACAACTTTCGAAATGGACGGAAACGTATTTAGAGTAGTAGAATTCCAACATGTAAAGCCAGGAAAGGGTTCAGCATTTGTAAGAACAAAGCTTAAAAATGTAATATCAGGAGCAGTTATAGAAAAAACTTTTAATCCATCAGAAAAATATCCTGGAGCAGAAATAGAAAAAAAGGATATGCAATATCTATACAACGATGATGAACTATATTATTTTATGGATAACGAAACATATGAGCAAATTCCACTTAATAAAGACCAAATAGGTGACGCATTAAGATATATAAAGGAAAACATGAATGTAAAAATATTATCATATAAAGGAAATGTTTTTGCAGTAGAGCCACCAATGTTTGTAGAATTAGAAGTTACATACACAGAGCCAGGATTTGCAGGCAACACAACTACAACATCTGGCAAGCCAGCCACACTGGAAAATGGATATGAGTTAACTGTTCCAATGTTCGTAAACATAGGAGACGTTATTAAAATAGATACTAGAACTGGTGAATATATGGAAAGAGTCTAGAAAGGAGATTAGTATGTCAAGCCTAAGTGAAGATTATCTAAAGATTATTAAAGATATAGAAAAACATATTTCAAATAAAGAAGAAAAGGAATATATTTTAAATAAGGTATACGAATTATCTTATATATATATGAATTTAATAGACAGGATAACGCAAATAAGTTCTACAAGGTTAGACGACTTAGAGGAATACCAAGATAGGCTAGAGGCACAACTTGATAGGGTTAAGAAATCGGTTGCTCAAATAAGAAGTGATATTTATGAGGACGAAGATTATGACCTTGAAATAGTTTGCCCATACTGCAACCACGAATTTTTCGCAGATGTTGAAGAAGAAGATGAAGTAGAATGTCCAGAATGTCATAATATAATAGAATTAGACTGGGACGAAGATGATGAAGATGATGACTGTAACGGATGTTGCGCCTCATGTGGACATCATGAATACGAAGATGACGAAAGCCAAAAAAATGACTCTAAAACTCAGGATGATGACGACGAAGATATGTAATCCAAAGGATTGACGGCAACGCCGTCTTTTTTTATTGTTAAATGTAGATGGCAACCAGTAGTTGCTCCATTTGTGGGATTTCCGCTTGAATCACGATATGGATTGTTAACAATACCATAAACATTTTTAGGACCAACATGAGAAATAACATCTCCGGCATTTACAAAATCATTTCTAGATACAATATACAATGGAGAAACATGACAATAGGAAACTTTTATATTGCCATTTTCCACAACAATAGTATAACCGCCCTCCAGCACCCCAACTTGCAAATGTTACTGTTCCACTGCAAACAGCCAAAATATCAGTACCTTCCGGTGCGGGAATATCTATTCCAGAATGGTATGTAGAAGCACCAGATGTGGGAGAAATTCTGTATCCAAAATATGAGCTTATGTAGCTGTATCCGGGAAGTGGCCATATGAATGAGCTATTTAAAGAAAGTCCATATTCAGAAACTTGAAATACCGAAAAGCATATAAACAATGTTAAAGCCAGGACTATAAAAAAATATGTACATAAATATTTAAAAAAACTATTAGACAAGAAAATACCTCCTAAAAAATATTTCCCCATACTAATAGTTTTTTAGCAAATTAAATTATTGTAGGCTATTACAGAAAACTTTTCTAATTAGATTTTTTAAAAGCAAAAAATTTGCTAATAAAGTAATTTAAAATAATAACTATAATGTTCATTATTAATTTGTTTATTAAATAAGCAGTGTTATCACTAAACATATTGTAGAATAAGTGAATAACATTATTTAGTAGAAATATGCCGACAATTTCTACTACCATAGTAAATAATCTACCTAGGATAAATTTTACAAACTCTGATATTTTTTGCTTAGTTGTATCAGCATTAGAATTAAAAACTAATTTTCTATTTGTGATATAGGCAAATAATATAGCTAGAATAATACCAATTGTACTTGCAACATTTCCTTCTACCTTAAAAAGAGCCTTTAAAACATAAGAAACACCAATATTTATGACGGTGCTTAATAAACCAAAAATAATATAAAATATAACTTCTTTTGTACAAAATTTTTTTATTAATTCTTTTATTTTTTCCATAATAACTCCCATTCCTTACCACAATTTTATATGATAAAAGTAGAACTAATACTTTAGTTCTACCCCAGTGGCAGGGGTACTAAGATTCGAACTCAGACTTGTGGTTTTGGAGACCATCGTGCTAACCATTGACACTATACCCCTATGTGACTTAGATTATGATAACACAAAAAACAAGAATGTGCAAGCATTTTGCAAAAAATATAGAGAATCCATATAAATCTTTGTAATTATAAAAAAAGTATGATACAATAGTCACGTAAAAAAATAAAGAATGGAGCAAAAACATGAAAGTATTAGAAAAATATGAAGAAGAAATAAACAAAGCAAAGCAGGAAGGAAGGAACATTATTGCGTGCATGTGCAATAATGAGGTAAAACCGTTAGACTATGATGTAAAAGAAAAAGACAAAGTAGAATTACTAGACACAAAAACGAGAGATGGACACATAATTTATATTAGGGGAATTTTGTATATACTTGCAAAAGCTATAGAAGAAATCTACCCAACGGCCATGTTTAGCGTAAATTATCAATTATCTAGTGCTATGTATTGTAGAATAGACAACATGGAAATAACGCAGGAAATAATAAATAATATAAATTCTAAAATGCAACAAATAATAGATAAAGACCTAGAAATAACAAAAGTAATTATGAATAAAGAAGAAGCAGAAGAATTCTATGCAAGCGAAAAGTCAAAAAAAGGGTATGTTCAATTAGATAATAAGCAAAAAGAAAATGTATCTTTATACTATTGCGAAGATTATTTCAATTATTTCTTTGGAGTTATGCCAATATCTACAGGATACACAAACATATTTGAACTTGTAAAATATCATGACGGATTTTTAGTAAGATATCCATCAAAAGCAAACCCAGCCATATTGCCTCAATACGAAGATAACAAAAAATTGCAAGCAACTATGGAAGAATATGAAGATATACACAAGGTATTAAAAATACACACTTTGTATAATCTAAATAAGCAAATAAGGCAAGGAAAAACAAGTGATATAATTCTATTATCTGAGGCACTACATGAGA
>CAZXVQ010000003.1:0-23357 GCA_964644295.1 uncultured Clostridium sp. | reverse complement strand
AAATTAACATCTGTATCACTTAACTATGGAGAGGGAAATAAAACAGGTACTTTTTCTACATCAGACTTATATGTTATAAACGAAGGAAGTCTTACTGTTTATTATTTGGCAGGTGCCACAATAGATGGTGAAAGACATTATGTAATAGTCGACAGTTTTAATAGTGGAGATTTTGCAGGAGACTATTATTCAAAAGTTACGCTCCCAATAATTTCTGTTGTAACTTTAGAAGGAGATGGGGCAAATAAAACTAAAGTAACGACTGGAGATACGGTTGTTTTAAAAATATTAACAAACTATGAACTTACAAAATTTCCAACTGTAAAAATAAATTCTACAGAAAATTCTACAGAAAATTCTACAGAAGTTTCTGTAGAATGGAGTGAAGATGGCAGAATAGGGACTGCAACATACGCAGTACCAGAATTAACATCTGGTTCTGAAATAACGTTTGAAATATCTGGATATTCGGCAGATGGAAGAGACGGTAGCACTATAACACAAACTACATTTGGCGAAAAGGTTTACTATACCGAAGAGTAAGCATTTTATGCTACAGTTACTTGGAACATTTAATAAATTACAGCTCGAAATGATTAAAAAAAATCAAAATTTTTTGGCAATAAAATTGGATTAAGTGCTTGAATTATTAATTAGAGTATGATACAATAAAGCAGTGTAAAAATACACTGCTTTTTGATTTGCATTAAATAAAAGGGATTTAATCTTTTTTATGTGGTGCGGGCAAAAAGTCCTTACTTACACCTTGTGTGTAGGTTATATATCCGAAAGGTAGGTGAAAATAATGAATAAATACGAAAGTGTAATCATTATTAATCCATCTGTAGATGAAGAAAAAGTTAAGGAATTAACAGAGAGATTTACAGAAATGATTAATAAAGATGGAAACGTTGAAAAGGCTGATAATCTTGGGAAAAAGAAATTAGCCTATCCTGTAAAGAAAAATGCAGAAGGTTATTATGTTGTATTATACTTTACAGCAAATCCAGAAGTAATAGCAGAATTAGAAAGAAATTACAGAATTACTGATGATGTTATTAAATTCATGACAATTAATGTAAACGAATAATTAAAGAAAAAATGGAGGTCATTATATGAACAAAGTAATTTTAATGGGAAGATTAACAAGAGATCCAGAGGTTAGATATACTCAAACAAGTAATGCTTTAGTTGCTTCTTTTAGCTTGGCTGTTAACAGAAGGTTTGTACGCCAAGGAGAAGAAAGACAAGCCGATTTTATAAACATTGTTGCTTGGAATAAAACAGGCGAATTTGTAAGTAAATATTTTAAAAAAGGTCAACAAGTTGCTGTAGTTGGTAGACTACAAACAAGAAATTATGATGACGCAAATGGACAAAAGCACTACATAACTGAAGTTGTAGCAGAAGAAGCATACTTTGCAGAAGGCAAAAGAGATTCAATGGCTGAAGGAATGGATTCAAGCTTTGGTGCAGAATCAACAATGCCTGCTGGGAATAATAGTTCCGAGTTTGCTGTATCATCTGGCGACGACCTACCATTTTAAGTCAAATAAAAAATAGGGAGGAAAAAGTAATGGCAGATAGAAGACAAAATAGAAGGAATAACAATGATGATGATTATAATCCTAAATTCAGAAAAATGAGAAAAAAGGTTTGCCCTTTATGCGCAAACAAGGATTTAGTATTAGATTATAAAAATTCTGAACAATTAAGAAAATTTATTAATGATAAAGGTAAGATATTACCTAGAAGAGCAACAGGTGCATGTAGCAAACATCAAAGAGATATTACAATAGCTGTTAAAAGAGCAAGACAAATAGCAATATTACCATATACACAAGAATAAATCTAATTACCGCGTATATAAAGGGTAATATTAAATTATAAAAAATATTTAGAAAATATTGACAATTTAAAGTAAGAATAGTAAAATTATAAATGTAAATAATATTATTAAGTAATTGGATAAAAAGGAGAAGCATATGATAAAAAATAATTTTAAATTAATAGTTGGAATATTTTTAACAATAATAATTATATCTTGTTCTACTATGGTATTTGCTAATAATGCATTGATAATAGATTACACAGAAGGCGGTACTTATGGTGACAACACAGAAACCACAGAGAATGTAGAAAATACTGAAAATGTGGAGAACACAGCCAATACTGCAAATACAGCAAATACAACAAACACAGTAAACACGATAAATACAACATCAACATACAACTCAGATTCAAGTGAAAAATTACCACAAACTGGTGTTGCAGATGGTTATGTTGTAGCAATATTAGCAACTGTATGTGTAATATCAGCAATATATGCATATAAAAAGATAAGAGATTATAATATATAAAAATAACGGAGCATGCACATGGTGTATGCTCTATTATTTTTCTTTTGCAACTACCAATATTCTCGTTTGTTTTAGAGTATTACATGTCATTAATGTAACTACTCTTTTTCCATTTGTCTCCTGTGATGTACAAGAAAAATCAGATGGAGAAACCTCTCTTTTATCAAAAACATAGTATCTAACAAAACTTCCGTCTAATCCATAAATACATATTTCATCATCAATATTAAGTTCACTAATTTTTGCAAAAAAAGTATTATCTATATAATTATGCCCTGCAATGCAAAGATTTCCAATTTCATTTGGCATTGGGCCTGCAAATCTACATGGAGCAATTTTTAACAATTCCTCCGAACTCTTATACAAAATAGGATAATTCAGCTTTAGCTTATCTATTTTTATTATTCCCACAACAAAGGAAGCACTTAAAAGCTCACCACTATTACTGCTTATAGCAGAATATAATGGGTTGTTTGAATATAAATATGATACAGAATATGATTTTGCAAGGTTTTCTGAAGCACTGTTATTTTCTATTACATTGTAAAAATAGTTAAAAAATAAGTACAAAAATATTATTAAACCAATTAAAGAAAATAGCAGTATAAATTTGAAAAAATTTAGTTTATTCATAAGTTCCCTTCAAAAAATTTTTTATATATTTTATTTTAAACATTAAGCAAAAAAATATTAGAAATTGTAACCAAACAAAACAAATTAATTAAAAAAATTAAAAAAAGGGGTACTATTTATTATTAATATATGATAAAATAATGACTGTATTAATTATTTGTAAAGAAGGGAATGATAATTAGGTATGGCTGAAGCAAAATATAAAAGAGTACTGCTTAAATTAAGCGGTGAAGCACTTGCTGGAGACAAAAAAACTGGCGTTGACCCTGTAGTTGTTGGAGCAATATGTGACCAAATTAAAAAGGTTAAAGAGATGGGTGTTGAAGTTGCTATTGTTGTTGGTGGCGGAAATTTCTGGAGAGGTAAATATGGTACAGAAATGGAGAAAACAACATCTGATTACATGGGAATGCTTGCAACAATAATGAATAGTTTGGCACTTCAAGATGCCTTGGAAGCAAGAGGAATGTTTACAAGAGTTCAAACTTCCATAGAAATGAGACAAATTGCTGAACCATATATAAAAAGGAAAGCATTAAAGCATTTTGAAAGAGGCAGAATCGTTATATTTGGTGGTGGAACAGGAAATCCATTTTTTACAACAGATACTGCTGCAGCATTAAGAGCTGCTGAAATAGAAGCAGACGTGATTTTAGTTGCAAAAACAATAGATGGAGTATATTCTGCAGATCCAAAAGTTGATTTATCTGCTGTTAAATATGATAAAATAACATATTTAGATATTTTGAACAAAGATTTAAAAGTAATGGATTCTACTGCAATATCTTTATGCAGAGATAATAAGATTCCGCTTCTGGTGTTCGGAATAAGCAATCCAGAAAACATAGTAAAAGCTGTATCTGGAGAAAATATCGGAACAATAGTAGAATAAAAAAAATTTAAAGGTTTATAGGCACCTTAAAAACCTAAATATATAAAATGAGGATGATTAAAATGGATTTTAATAGTATCGAAGAAAAAATGAAAAAAACAATAAGCGTATTTGATGAGGCTTTATCTGAGGTTAGAGCAGGAAGAGCAAACCCAAACATATTAAACAAGGTAATGGTAGATTATTATGGAGTTCCAACTCCTATTAATCAAATGGCAGGAGTTTCTGTTCCAGAGCCAAGACTAATTGTAATTCAACCATGGGATATGAGCATGTTAAAAGAAATAGAAAAAGCTATCAATTTAGCAGAATTAGGAATTAATCCAAATAATGATGGAAAAGTTATAAGACTTTCATTTCCAGAGTTAACAGAGGAAAGAAGAAAAGAATTAGTTAAAGATATTAGAAAAACGGGAGAAGAAGCAAGAGTTGCAATACGTTCTATAAGAAGAGATGGAATAGATACTGCAAAGACAGCTCAAAAAAATGGAGAACTTACAGAAGATGAACTATCTAATGCTGAAACAAGAATACAAAAATTAACTGATTCTAGTATTGCCCAGATAGATGAACTTCTAGAGAAAAAAGAAAAAGAAATAATGACAGTCTAAAAGAAGGAATATTAACAATTATGGAAAATTATATAGAAGAATTACCAAAGCACATAGCTATAATTATGGATGGAAATAGAAGATGGGCAAAGGCTAATAATTTGGATACTGCTCAAGGGCACAAAGAGGGAGCAGAAAACTTAAAAAGAATAGCAAAATATGCCAATAAAATTGGCATAAAATATATGACATTTTATGTTTTCTCTACTGAAAATTGGAAAAGGTCTAAAGAAGAAGTCGGAGCAATTATGAAACTTCTTAAATTCTACATATCAGATTTCTTTAAATCATATGATGATAATATAAGAGTTAGAGTAATAGGTAAAAGGGAAGACATTTCAAAGGATTTGGTATCTGAAATAGAAAAAATAGAAGAAAAAACAAAAAATAATACAGGACTTACTTTAAATATTGCTTTTAATTATGGTGGAAGAGATGAACTTGTAAGTGCCACAAAAGCAATTGCAAGAGACGTTTTAGAAGGAAAATTAAATATAGATGATATAAACGAAGAATTAATTGCAAATAATTTATATACAGCAGGTCAGCCTGACCCGGACTTGTTAATTAGAACAAGTGGTGAAGAAAGAATAAGCAATTTTTTACCTTGGCAACTTTCGTATTCAGAGTTTGTATTTGTAGATAAATATTGGCCAGAATATAGTGAAGAAGACTTAAATGAGACCATAAAAATATATCAGAATAGAAACAGAAGATTTGGGGGAAATAAATAAAATATAAGGTGAAAGGTTTATAATAATGAAAAGAGTTTTATCAGCAGCAGTATTAGTCCCAATAGTACTTATAGTATTCATATTGGGAAATAAATATGTAGTAGATATTTTTATAGGGGTTGTTGCGTTAAGATGTATATATGAGTTATTTCGTGCATTTGAACAAAAGGGACATCACCCTGTAAGAAGTGTTGGATATTTAGCCGCAATAGCGATTATGTTTGTACATGTAATTCCAAGTGAGTATGTTTTAGTTACAATTGCCACAATAATACCTGCATCTATTTTATTACTTTTTGTTTTAACAATTACTAAAAAAGTTAAAACAGACATATTGGATATAGCTATTACATTTTTTGGTGTATGTTATATTGTATTGCTTCTAATGTTTGTATCTTTAATTAGGGAACTTGAAAATGGCAAGTTTTTAATTTGGTATGTGTTCTTAACTTCTTGGGGCACAGATGTATTTGCATATTTAGTCGGAAAAGCCATTGGAAAGCACCACTTTACAGATATAAGCCCAAAGAAAACAATTGAAGGCTGTATAGGCGGAACTATTGGCTCTGTAATATGTGTTATAATATATACTATTTTAATTAATAAATTTGCAGGATTTAATATAAATGTGCTTCTTATGGCTATAATGGGCGCAATTTTAAGCGTAATAGGTCAAGTTGGAGATTTATCAGCATCTGTTATTAAAAGGTATGCTGGAATAAAAGATTACAGCGATTTAATACCAGGACATGGTGGAATGGTAGATAGAACAGACAGTGTAATTTTTATAGCACCTTTTACATATTTATTATTTATATTAATATTTTAAATTTATAGAGGCGAATAGTTTGATTAATTTTATTATAAGTGCAATAAAGATAATATTTTTGCTAGGTTTTTTAATAGGAATTCACGAAACAGGTCATTTTTTAGTGGCTAAGCTATGCAAGGTAAAAGTAAATGAATTTGCTATAGGATTTGGCCCAACCATATGGGAAAAGCAAGGCAAACAGACAAAATATGCCCTTAGATTAATTCCTCTTGGAGGGTTTGTTAGCATGGAAGGAGAATCAGAGTATTCCGACCAGGAAGGCTCATTTACTAAGGCAAGCATTTTAAAAAGAATTGCAATAGTTGCAGCAGGTGCATTAGTAAACATTGTATTTGCAATTATTGTATATTTTTTGTTGTTTACAAGTGTAATAAGTAACACAAGTAATGTGGTCTCAGGGTTGGAAGAAAACTTTGCAGCTCAAGAAGCAGGAATAGAGGTTGGAGATACAATATTAAAAATAAACAATAAAAAAATTGTAACATCTTATGACATAAACGAAGTATTACTGGAAAATGGTGCTGCAGAAGTAACCGTCTTATTAAAAAGAAATAATGAGGAAAAAGAAATTACACTCGTTCTAACAGAGGAAGATGGATTATATTATTTAGGAGTTAAATTAGAATTACCAGAGGATACACTGCCAAATAGATTATATTATGCAGCATATAACACAAAAGAGTTTGTGGAATCTATTGCAGAAAATGTAAAACAAATATTTACAGGCAATGTTTCAACAGACCAGTTAGTTGGCCCTGTTGGAATATCGGATGCTGTAGCTAAAACAAGCGGATTAAGAGATTTTATATATTTGCTTGCTGTAGTTTCTATTTCATTAGGAGTTACAAACTTAATACCATTCCCACCTCTTGATGGAGGAAAAATATTATTCTTAGTTATAGAGGGAGTTAGAAGAAAACCATTAAAAGAAGAAACAGAAGTAAAAATACAATTACTTGGGTTTGCAGTACTTATTACATTATCAGTTTTTGTTGCTTACAATGATGTAATGAGAATTATTTAAAGACTTAATAAATTGGGGGATTTATTAATGGAAACAGTAAATAAACCAAAAAATGTTAAAGAGGTTTTTAAGGATTATAATTCAACAAGTTTTGAATTAAATTCTGCAAAAATTGTTGGAATTAATTTATATAAGAGACAAAATATTTTAGAGATTAATATTGAGTCAGATAAATACATCAATATTGCAGATGTTTTAAATTTGGAAAAATATATAGAAAAACGTTTTCAGGTAAGAGAAGCAAAAATAAACATAAATTACACCACAAAAGAAGACGATGTATCTTGCAAAATATTAAATCAATGGCCAGATATAATTCAGTATATTTCCCATAAACATCCAATGGCAAAAGCTTTTTTGAAAGATAGTACAATTAATATAGAAAAATCTAAAATTCAAGTTACGTTACATTTAAATGGAAAAGAATTTTTAGAAGGCAACAAATTTAACGAGGTTTTTTCTGCCATAATAGAAAATATATATGGAAAAAAATACATGGTTGAATATATAGAAGACGTGTCTGAAGATGCAATTTCTAAGTATAAGCACAATCAAGAAAAAATAGAAAAAGAAACAATTAACAATATTATTCAAATTAATTCAAATTCTATAAAAGAAACAAAGCCTATAACACAGGGCAGAAGTAATGCTGTAGCATCTAAAAAACAGTATGCAAATAATTATTCTAAAAAGACGAAAATGCCTACGCAAAATGCGAAGGAAGATATGAACTCTCCAGAAGGTATTGAAGATTTTGCTCCTATAGAAGAGGAGGATACACCATTAATTTATGGTAGAAGTCTTAACCTAAGCACACCTGTTACTAAGATTGGAAATGTAGGTGTAGAGAGTGGAAATGTTATTATAGAAGGCAAAATTTTAGATATAGAGTTAGATGCTAAAGACGAAGACATTAATCTAGGAATTAAAACAAAAGAACTAAAATCTGGTAAATTCCTGGTTTTGTTTAGTGTGTATGATGGAACAAATACAATAGATTGTAAAATATTCTCTTCTGCTGAAAGAGTGGACAAGCTAAAGAAAAGACTTAAAAGCTCTGCAAAGGTTAGAGTGGCGGGAACGGCACAATTTGACCCATATTCAAAACAATTGGGGATTTTAGCAAATACTGTAGTAGAAATGCCAGAAGAAAAGGTTGTAGAAAGAACAGACAATGCTAAAGTAAAGAGAGTAGAACTTCATATGCATACTCAAATGAGCACAATGGATGGAATAACTCCTGCTAAGGACTTAATTAAACGTGCAATGAAGTGGGGCATGAAGTCTATTGCAATAACAGACCATGGAAGTGTTCAAGCTTTTCCTGATGCTCATAAAATGCTTGGTGTAAATAATAAAGACATGAAGGTACTTTACGGAGTGGAAGCATATTTGGTTCCGGATAGAGTTCCTGCTGTATCAAATCCAAAAGGGCAGAATCTACGTACTACATATTGTGTACTAGATTTGGAAACAACCGGGCTTTCATTTAGAACAGAAAAAATTACTGAGATTGGTATTATGAAAATGAACAGTCAGGGTGATGTTATAGATGAGTTTGAATGTTTTGTAAATCCTGAAAAGCCAATTCCTCAAAGGGTTGTAGAGGTTACAAATATTACAGACGAAATGGTAAAAGATGCAGAAACAATAGACAAAGTGTTGCCAAAAGTATTGGAATTTATAGGCGACAGTGTAATTGTTGCACATAATGCAGATTTTGATGTTGGCTTTTTGAAATATAATGCTAAACAACTAGGATTATCAATGGAAAATACATACTTAGATACTTTAAGGCTTGCTAAAGATTTATTCCCCAATTTTGCAAAGTACAAATTAGGAATAATCGCGGAAAAGCTTGGAATAGAGGTAATAGTTGCACACAGAGCCTTAGATGATGTAGATACAACTGTTAAAGTATTTAAAGTAATGCTTAATATGCTAGAAAAAAAGGGAGTAGAAAAGCTAGAAGACATAGACAAAAAGGTTGGAGGAGATGCAAACTTTAAGAAATTAAAAAGTTTCCATGCAATAATACTTGCTACAAATTATGTTGGTCTAAGAAATCTATATAAATTGATATCTATATCTCATTTAGATTACATATATAAAGGAAGACCAATGCTTTTAAAATCTATATACAAAAAATATTCCGAAGGCTTAATACTAGGAAGTGCGTGTGAAGCAGGTGAACTTTATCAAGCAATAGAGCTTGGCAAAGATGACGAAGAAATAGAGGCAATTGCAAGAGATTACGACTATTTAGAAATTCAGCCAACTGGAAATAATATGTTTCTTGTAAGAAATGGCGTTGTGCCAAATGTTGAGGCTCTTCAAGACATAAATAGAAAAATAGTAGAACTTGGAGAAAAGTTGGATAAGCTAGTTGTTGCAACATGTGATGTTCACTTTATGGACCCAGAAGATGAAATATATAGAAGAATTCTAGAAGCAGGGCAAGGCTATGCAGACTGCGATATGCAAGCACCTTTGTATCTACGTACAACAGAGGAAATGCTAGAAGAATTTAGCTATTTAGGAGAAGAAAAAGCATATGAGGTTGTTGTAACAAATACAAATAAAATAGCAGATATGTGTGAGCAGATAAGCCCAATTTCACCAGAAAAATGTCCGCCATATATTAATGATTGCGAAAAAACCATAAAAAATATAGCATATAGCAAAGCACATGAACTATATGGAGACCCACTTCCAAAAATAGTTGAAGAAAGGCTAGACAAAGAGCTTACATCAATTATAAAAAATGGATTTTCAGTTATGTACATTATTGCACAAAAACTTGTGTGGAAGTCTAATGAAGATGGCTATATTGTTGGCTCAAGAGGTTCTGTTGGTTCGTCATTTGTGGCAAATATGACTGGAATTACAGAAGTTAATTCTCTTCCACCACATTATAGATGTCCAAATTGCAAATATTCAGACTTTACAGACTACGGATATAAAAATGGATATGACCTTCCAGATAAGGATTGCCCAAAATGTGGACATAAGCTTACAAAAGATGGAATGGATATACCATTTGAAACCTTCCTTGGATTTAATGGAGACAAAGAGCCAGATATAGACTTAAACTTTTCGGGAGAATATCAGGCTAAAGCACATAAATACACAGAAGTAATATTTGGTAAAGGAACTACATTTAAGGCAGGAACTGTTGGAACTGTTGCAGGAAAAACTGCAATGGGTTATGTTAGAAAATATAACGAAGAAAGAGGAATTCCAGCTTGCAACTCGGAAATTATAAGAGTAGCACAAGGTTGTACAGGAATTAAAAGAACAACAGGTCAGCATCCGGGGGGAATTATTGTTGTTCCAAAAGGACGTGAAATATACGAATTTACACCAGTTCAGCATCCAGCAGATGACCCTAATTCAGATATTATAACAACACATTTTGATTATCACTCGATTGACCAAAATCTACTAAAACTAGATATTTTAGGTCATGATGATCCAACAATGATAAGAATGTTATTTGATATAACAGGAATAGATCCAACAAAAGTTCCACTGGACGACCAAGAAACCATGAGCATATTTAGTTCAACAGATGCCTTAGGAGTAACTCCAGAACAAATACATAGTGAAGTTGGAAGTTATGGCGTTCCAGAGTTTGGAACAAAATTTGTAAGAGGAATGCTTGTAGACACAAGACCTAAAACATTTGAGGAATTAATAAGAATTTCTGGATTATCGCATGGCACAGATGTATGGCTGAATAATGCTCAAACACTTATTCAAGAAGGGACAATAAAACTAGACGAAGCAATATGTACCAGAGATGACATTATGATATATCTAATAAAACAAGGGCTGCCTCCACAAAAAGCATTTAAGATAATGGAATTTGTGCGTAAAGGAAAACCTTCAAAAGACCCAGAAAAATGGAAAGAGCATGAGGCAACAATGCGTGAATATGGTATTCCAGAGTGGTATATTGAATCATGCAAAAAAATAAAATATATGTTCCCAAAAGCTCATGCGGCAGCATATGTAACCAATGCCTTTAGAATTGCGTGGTTTAAAGTACATATGCCAAAAGCATATTATGCAGCATATTTTACAATTAGAGCAGATGCGTTTGATAGTGAAATAATGTGCCATGGAAAAGAACGAGTAAAAAATAAAATGAAGGAAATAGAGCTTTTAGGAAAAGCTGCAACCAAAAAAGACCAAGACACATATAGTGTTTTAGAAATTGTACTTGAAATGTATGAACGAGGATTTAACTTTTTACCAATAGACTTATACGAATCAGATGCAGTAAGATTTAAAGTAGAAGAAGAGGGAATAGTTCCGCCTCTAAACAGCATTCCAGGGCTTGGAACAGTTGCTGCAAATAGCATACAACAAGCAAGAGAGGCAGGAGAATTTATGTCCATAGAAGATATGCAAATTCGTGCAAAAGTAGGAAAATCTGTTGTAGAAATGCTAACAAATGCAGGTTGCTTAAAAGGTATGAGCCAAAGTAACCAAATGAGTCTATTTGCATAAAAAGTAAGAAAGGAATACATATAAACGTGGATAGTTTAGGAAATATACTCACTGTAAAAAACATAATATTATATTTATTAATAATAAATTTCATTGCTTTTTTAGCAATGTTTATAGACAAACAAAAAGCTAAAAAGGGTACATGGAGAATAAAGGAATCAACATTGCTAATACTTGCTTTAATAGGCGGAAGTATTGGAGCAATAATTGGAATGTATGTATTCCATCACAAAACTAAAAAAGCCAAATTTTTTATAGGTGTTCCATTAATTATAGTATTGCAAATACTAGTAATTATAGCAATTTTTCATTTTTAGTTGCAGTATATTACAAAAAAATTAATAATGTTTTGCACTGATTAATATACATAATAAATATAAATTTGCAATTAGATGTTACCATAAATGAACTTACCATAATATCTGTGCAAAACTGCAAAAGCAAAAAGCTTGATACAACGTTATCCACAGAGTTATCCACATAATCCACAGCCCTGTTGATAACATCAAAAGAGATTAAAAAAATAAAAATGATAAACATAAAAACATTAATTACAAAATTTTTATATAAAAAACTATTAAGCAACTGTCAAGAATAACGACTAAATAAGGAAATTCTTGACAGCAAAATGCTTAAGTGGTATGATAAATACACTGAAAAATAAGGAGATTTAAAGATTATGGTAGATAGCATGGAAAAGATTGTTGCACTATGCAAAAATAGAGGATATATATATTCAGGTTCAGAAATTTATGGAGGACTTGCAAACACATGGGATTATGGACCATTGGGTATGGAATTAAAAAATAATATTAAAGATGCTTGGAGAAAAAAGTTTATTCAAGAGAATAAATATAATGTTGGCCTAGATGCTGCCATTTTTATGAATCCAGAAACATGGGTTGCAACAGGGCATGTTGCAGGATTTAGCGATCCATTAATAGACTGCAAAGAGTGTAAAACAAGACATAGAGCAGATAAACTTGTAGAAGAATGGTCTCATAGTCAAGGAAACGATATTGTGGCTGATGGTTGGACAAACGAACAATTAGTAAATTATATAAACGAGAATAAAATACCTTGTCCAAATTGTGGCAAGACTAATTTTACAAATATTAGACAATTTAATTTAATGTTTAAAACATTTCAAGGAGTTACAGAAGATTCAACTTCTCAAATATATCTAAGGCCAGAAACAGCCCAAGGAATATTTGTAAATTTCAAAAATGTTGCCCGCACAACAAGAAGAAAACTACCAATGGGTATTGCACAAATTGGCAAAGCTTTTAGAAATGAAATTACTCCAGGAAATTTTATATTTAGGACACGTGAATTTGAGCAGATGGAACTTGAGTTTTTCTGCAAGCCAGGAACAGATTTAGAATGGTTTAATTATTGGAAAGATTATTGCAAGAATTTCTTATTAAATTTGGGCATAAAAGAAGAAAACATCAGGCTTCGCGACCATGATGCAAAAGAGCTTGTGTTTTATAGCAAGGCAACAACTGACATAGAATTTGCATTTCCTTTTGGCTGGGGAGAACTATGGGGAATAGCAGACAGAACAGATTATGACCTATCAAGACACATGGAACATTCTAAGCAAGATTTAACGTACCAAGACCCAGAAACAAACGAGAAGTTTGTACCATATGTAATAGAGCCATCTTTGGGATGTGATAGATTAGCACTTGCCATTCTTTGTGATGCATATGAAGAGCAGAAACTATCAGAAGAAGATTCTAGAGTAGTTTTACATATTCATCCAACCCTTGCACCATATAAAGTAGCAATACTTCCATTATCTAAAAAATTATCTGAAAAAGCACAAGAAGTGTATGATAATTTAACTAAAAAATTTATGTGTGATTATGATGAGGCAGGTAGCATAGGAAAAAGATATAGAAGAGAAGATGAAATTGGAACTCCATATTGTGTAACAATAGATTTTGACACTTTAGAGGATAATCAGGTAACAATTAGAGATAGAGATACAATGGAGCAAGTAAGATTACCAATTTCTGAAATTGAAAAATGGATAGAAGAAAAAATTAGCATTTAATTTAAAGTAGAAAATTTGGAATTGATAATTAAAAAGGAGAAAAAAGTGTTAAATAGTGCGGAAAAATTAATAAGTGTAATTGTGCCAGTATACAATGTTGAAAAATACCTTGTATATTGTCTGGACAGTATTTTAGCCCAAACATATAACAATCTACAAATTATATTAGTTGATGATGGCTCAACCGATTCATCTGGAAAAATTTGCGATGAATATAAATTAAAAGACGTAAGAATACAAGTTATTCATAAAGCAAATGGGGGCTTGTCAGACGCAAGAAATACTGGAATGAAACAGGCAAAGGGCGAGTATATTTCATTTATAGATAGTGATGACTATATATACCCAACATTTTACAAAGAATTAGTCAATAATCTTCAGAAATATGATGCAGATATATCACAATGTCAATTTTTAAGAATAGACATAAAAGAGGTTGGTAATTTTAAAACCATAATTGAATGCGAAAATGATAAGATTAAAGAAACAATCATAACAAAAAATAACATAGAGGCATTAAACGAACTATACGGTCCAAGACTTTTTCCATATGTACAAAAAGTTGTGGTTTGGAATAAAATATATAAAAAAGAAGTGCTTTCTAACATAGAATTTCCTTTGGGAAAACTACACGAAGATGAATATACAACTCATAAAATTTTATATAAAATGAACAAGATGGTCTATACAAATAAATGCTTGTATGGGTACATTCAAACAAAAAATAGCATTATAAGACAAGAAATAAAGCAAAAAAGAATAGATGATAATCTTGACGCATATATAAAATCTTCTGAATTTTTTGAAAAGCATTCGGAAAAGCAGATAGAAATGCAGTCAAAGAGGAGATATTTAGAAAATTGCATAGAACTTGCAGGAAAAGTACTAAAAGGAAATAGTGAGTATAAACGCAGTCAGATTATACAAATAACAAACTTATATAAAGAAAATTATTATCCATACATTCAAGACATAAAGAAGTTTTCAAAAGACGAAAGAGAAATAGAAATTATAAATCTACTAGAAAACGCTATGGATTATATAAACAAATTTGGAACTCTTAACGAGAAATTTTGGGAAGAACTTGAGAAAATAATAAATAAAGATTAAAGGGGTTAAATTATATATGGAAAATAATATAATTTATTCTAAAGCCGATTTATTAAATGATATGAAAAATAGCAAAATAAAAATATTAGATATAGACCAGTCTTTAGAAAAGATAAAAGCCGAAAATGGCTCAATATGCAGATTTGGAGATGGAGAGTTAGATATAATACTTGGCAAAGATTTAGGCTTTCAGAAATACAACAAGGAACTTGCAGAAATGCTAGAAGCAATTTTACAAGAAAAGCAAAATTTTTGCTTTGTTGGCGTGCCAGATGCAATAAATACATTTGAAAACATAACAGAAGAAAGCGAAGAGTTTTGGGCAGAGAATATGCTTAGAACAAGGAATATTTGGCTAAAATATTTAAGAACTGATATGACCTATTTAACAGCCAATTTAACAAGGCTATACATAAGATATAAGGATAAAAGCAAATGTGGCAAGCACTTTGCAGATTTAAAAAAAATATGGGAAGGTCGAGACTTAGTAATTTGTGAAGGACAACAAACAAGACTAGGCGTTGGAAATGATTTATTAGATAATTGCAAAACTGTAAAAAGAATCATTTGTCCATCTGAAAATGCCTTTGACAAATATGATGAGATTTTAAAAAGATTAAAGGAAGAAGACAAAAGTAGCCTAATTATCATCGCTCTTGGGCCAACTGCGACTGTACTTGCATATAATCTTGCAAAAGAGGGGTATCAGGCACTAGATATAGGCCATTTTGACATAGAATATGAGTGGTATTTAAGAAATGCAAAGTCTAAGGAGAAAATAGAAAATAAATATACAAATGAGGTTGAAGGAGGCAATAAAACTGAAAAATTTAAAAACGAAAAATACGAAAGCCAAATAGTGTCAATCATAATATAAAAGGAGCAGAGGCATGAAAAAAATAATAATTATGGGTGTACCACATCACGGAAACCTTGGCGACAATGCGATTGCAATTGCAGAAAAATACATTTTAAGAAAATATCTCCCTGAATATGAATTATATGAAATTCCAGAGGGATTTTTAAGTGTTTGTGCAAAAAAATGTAAGGAATATATATCAGATGATGATATAATTTTTATGCACGGAGGTGGAAATATTGGAGATACATATTTTGTTCCAGAAAATGGACGAAGAGAAGTAATTAAATTATTTCCCAACAACAAAATAATTATATTCCCTCAAACTGCTTATTTTTCGGACACGCCAAAGGGAAGAAAAGAACTTGAAATTTCTAAACAAATATATAATAATCACACCCACCTAGTTATTCTTGCAAGAGAAGAAAAATCATACGAATTCATGAAAAAACATTTTTATAATGCAAAAGTATATTTTACTCCAGATATTGTAATGTGTTTGAAAAAAACATCAAACATGCAAAGAGATGGGGCTATAACCATGTTTAGGAGTGATAGAGAAAAAACTCTTAAGAAAGAGGAAGAAGAAAGAATAAAGAAGCTTTTACAGAGCAAATATGGCAAATGCAAATCTTCGGACATGCATTTGGGCGAAGACATAATAAATATGAATTCTAATAAAAGAGAAGAGGCGCTAGAAAAGAAATTTGAGGAATTTCAAAGTAGTAAACTAGTAGTTACAGATAGGTTACACGGAATGATTTTTGCTGCCATATCAGAAACACCATGCGTTGTATTGGGAAGCCTGGACCACAAAATATCAGAATCATACAAGTGGTTAAAAAATTTAGGATATATCGCATTTTGCAAGGATTCCCAAAACATAGAAAAAGATATTGAAAAAGTTTCAAAAGTGATTAAGCCTAAATATGATAATAAGTTTGCTGAATCTACAATTTCTAGTATAATTATAAGAGAGACAAACAACGTGAAAAGCTAGTATTGACAGCGTATGCAAGAAAATGGTATAATTAATTGATTGAACTAATATTTTACAGGTGATTAAATGAATGAAAAAATAAATTTTGGAATTGGCTTTATATCTGGCAGACCAAATGTATGCAACATCATTAATAGATATTACAAAGACATATTACAGCAGGTCGAAGATATAAATTTAGAAGTAAGTTTCACCTTTTTTATTTTGTACGATTTAAACTATATTCATGCTAAAAGAGAAGAATTTTACAAAATAGACCCAGAGGTATATAAATATGTTAATATAAAATATTTAACCCCTGAATATGTTATAAAAGCAAAGCAAGAATTAGTTGAATTATGCGGACTAACAGAAGGTGAAGCAGATTTATTAATTGGCACAGGATATGCCAAAGCTAGAAACAGCATTTTATATGAGGCTGTAAAAAATAACATAGATTATCTTTTATTTTGGGATGATGACGAATATCCTCTAGCTGCTCTTAGAGACGGAAACAACATTAAATGGCTAGAGCAGAAGAACGTATTACAACATCTTAAATCTATAGAAAATAGCGATGTTACGTGTGGTTATAGATGTGGGCTAATGAATCCTCTTCCATTTGTTGAATATAACGATATTGTAACAGAACAAATTTATAAACAATTTATAGAAGCAATAGAAAATGATGTTATTTCTTGGAACAAGCTACAATATATGATAAAAAATGAATCTGGAATTGAATATGCAGATGAAAGTATTGCGCCTGGAACTAATGATGCAATAGAACTAAAAAATATTGGAGTTCAAAGTGTATTATATGGCTCTGGAATGTGCTTAAATCTAAGGCATTTAGATAAGATTCCAGCATTTTATAATCCTCCAGGAGCTAGAGGGGAAGATACATTTTTTTCATGTTCATTGGCAGATATGGGAGCAAAAGTACTAAGAATACCGGCATATCATTTTCATGATGGTTTTTTGAAGTACAAATTTTTAATGGATAACAAATACCCTAGCAAACTTCGTAAAGTTACATCAAAAGATAGCCAAATAGAAGCAAGATTTTTAAAAACAACAATAGGTTGGACAAGGTACAAACCATTATTATTCTATATTTTAGACAAAGATACATATAAGCAAAAAATTGAGGAAGCAGACGCAAAATTAAAAATGACAACACCTAGTGTTAGTACTGCATTTAAAGATTGCGACTTAACATGTTTAAGTGGAATTTTAGAGGAATATGATTCAAATGTTGAAAAACACTATAAGGAATATATGGATACAAGGAAAATATGGAATAAAGTAAAGAAAAGCATAATAAAAAACAAAGAAACTGTAAATGCAATCTAATAATGTGATATTTTATTAAATAAATTAAGAAGGTATTTTCATGAACGATTATATTGTAATAAAAGGTGCAAAAGAGCACAATTTAAAAAATATAGATTTAACAATACCAAGAGATAAATTAGTAGTAATAACGGGACTTTCAGGCTCAGGAAAGTCCTCTCTTGCGTTTGACACATTATATGCAGAGGGACAAAGAAGATATGTAGAAAGCTTATCTTCGTATGCAAGACAGTTTTTGGGAATAATGGAAAAGCCTGACGTTGAATCAATAGAAGGGCTTTCGCCTGCAATTTCAATTGACCAAAAAACTACTTCTAAAAATCCACGTTCTACAGTTGGAACTGTAACCGAAATTTATGACTACATACGTTTGCTATATGCAAGAATTGGAATTCCATATTGCCCAAATTGCGGTAGAAAAATAGAAAAACAGTCTATAGACCAAATTGTAGACAATATTTTAAAATTAGAAGATGGAACTAGAATACAAATTTTAGCTCCTGTTGTTCGTGGGAGAAAAGGCGAATTTGTAAAGCAATTAGAAGATTATCAAAAATTGGGATTTGTAAGAGCAAGAATAGATGGACAAACATATGAACTTGGAGAAGATGAAATTAAAATAGAAAAAAACAAAAAACATAATGTAGATATTATAGTAGACAGACTAATTGTAAAAAATAGCATACGTTCAAGGCTTACAGAATCTGTAGAAACAGCGATGAAGTATGCAGGTAACCTTGTTACAGTAGATGTTCCAGGAAAAGGCGAAAAAATATATAGCCAAAATTATGCGTGCCCAGATTGTGGAATAAGCTTTGAGGAACTTTCGCCTCGTATGTTTTCTTTTAACAATCCATTTGGTGCGTGTCCGGAATGTACTGGTATTGGGTATCTTATGCGAATAGACGAAGATTTAATAATTCCAGATAAAGATAAAACACTATATGATGGAGTAAAAGCTTTTGGAGCTAGCACAATGAAAAGGGGCGACACAATGGCAAAGATGTACTTTGAAAGCATTGCAAAACATTATGGCGTAAAAATAAAAAATGTCCCAATAAAAAAGCTACCAAGAGACTTTTTGGAAAAAATACTATATGGTACAGGAAACGAGGCCATAGATTTTGAATATACTTCAATGGCAGGGACAAGAAAATATACTGCCCCATTTGAGGGCGTAATTCCAACATTAGAAAGACGTCATAATGAAACAAAGTCCAATGGAATGAGAACATTTTACGAAATGTATATGAGCGAATCTCCGTGCCTTGCATGTAATGGAGCAAGACTAAAAAAGGAAAGCCTATCTGTTAGAGTTGGAGATAAAAATATTAATGAATTAACAGATATGTCTATAGATAAAATAAAAGATTATATAAATTCATTAGAACTTACCACAACACAAAAAATGATTTCTGGTCAAATTATAGATGAATTAAATAAAAGACTGCAATTTTTAATAGATGTAGGACTTGATTATTTAACACTTTCAAGACCGGCAGGAAGTTTATCTGGAGGAGAGGCACAGCGTATACGTTTGGCAACTCAGATAGGAGCCGGACTTACCGGAGTACTTTATATACTAGATGAACCAAGTATTGGCTTACATCAAAGAGATAATGATAAATTAATTGCAACACTAAAAAAATTAAGAGATTTGGGAAATTCCGTTATAGTTGTAGAACATGACGAAGATACCATGTATGCTGCAGACCAAGTTATAGACATTGGACCAGGTGCAGGAGTACATGGTGGAAGAGTAATGGCACAGCGGTACTGCAGAGGAAATAAAGCAAAGTCCGGATTCTATTACAGGGGACTACCTAAGTGGAAGAAAACAAATACGTGTTCCTGAAAAAAGAAGAAAGTCAAATGGAAAATCTATTGAAATTGTTGGAGCAGAAGAACATAATTTAAAAAATATTACAGTAAAATTTCCATTAGGACAATTTATATGCGTAACAGGCGTGTCTGGCTCAGGAAAATCAACACTTGTAAATGAAATACTATACAAAACAATTGCAAGAGACCTAAATGGTTCAAACGAAAAACCAGGAAAATGCAAGCAAGTTAAGGGACTTCAAAACATAGATAAAATTGTAAATATAGACCAATCTCCAATTGGAAGAACTCCTCGTTCAAACCCTGCAACATACACTGGCGTATTTGACATGATAAGAGATTTATTCACAGAAACAAATGAAGCCAAAATGAGAGGATATGACAAAGGAAGATTTAGTTTTAATGTCGCAGGAGGAAGATGCGAACATTGCATGGGAGATGGTGTGCTAAAAATAGAAATGCACTTCTTATCTGATATTTATGTTCCATGTGAAGTATGCCACGGAAAGCGCTACAACAGAGAAACTTTAGAGGTAAAATATAAAGGAAAATCAATAGCAGATGTGCTAGACATGACTGTTGAGGAGGCTTTAACATTTTTTGATAAAATACCAAGAATAAAAAATAAGATACAGACTTTATATGATGTGGGGCTTGGCTACATTAAGCTAGGGCAGCCTTCTACTACATTATCTGGTGGAGAGGCACAACGTGTAAAACTTGCAACAGAACTTTCTAAAAAAGCGACTGGAAAAACATTGTATATACTTGATGAACCAACTACGGGGCTTCACACAGCAGATGTTCATAAATTAGTAAACATATTGCAACGATTGGTAGACACGGGAAATACAATAATAGTAATAGAACATAATTTGGATTTAATAAAAACCTGTGATTATATAATAGATTTAGGGCCAGAAGGTGGAGACAAAGGCGGACAAGTAATTGGAGTTGGAACTCCTGAACAAATTGCAAGAAATGAACAAAGCTACACAGGCAAGTTTTTAAAAAAATATCTAAAAAGAAGCGGGGAATAATATGTATATTCTCTGCTTCTTTTTTGATAAAGATATAAAGTAAAATAGAATTAAAAATTCTTATAATTAGTTATGTTGTTTTTGATTGTTGTTATTGTTTTGGCTATTTTTGCTGCTATTGTTGTTGCAATTATTTTTGTCATTTCTTTCTTTCTTGTTTTCCATAGATACACACCTCCATCTCTTGCTAAGTATTATGTGCAAAAATAAGCATTTTATACAAGTGTGCAACTAATTCCGCTTCTTACTAAAAATAGTATATAAGAATATGGTGAATTGAAAAAAGTATTTACTAGTTACCAATTAAAAGCTATTTACAGGTAAAAAATGGTAAAAATAGGTTGATTTTTCTTCAATTTTTGTGTAAAATAGAGGTAAGGAGTTTAATAAATTAAAAAGAACTATATTTAATATAGTTCTAAAAGCTTAATGAGTTAAACTTTCCATTATTAATATTGATGATAGAAGAGTTAGTAACCTCTGGGAAATCATTATAAAATTCTGGTGGCAAATTTAAAAGATTCATAAGCATACATTTGTTAGTATTGCCATGTCCAAAAATAAATACATTTTTAATATTGTTTTCACTAGTATAATCTTTTATAAAATAGATTGCACTCCAGAGCCTATTGCAAACATCAAATGGTGATTCACCCAGAAAAGCAGGTTTAAAATATTTTAAGGAATTTCTCATACATTCCTCATAGATTTTAGGATAGACAGTTTTCTTAACGTCTCTGCTAATCATATGAAATGCACCAAAAAATTGTTCAATTAAAGAATTTAATACAACAACATTTTTGGCTTTTTCTACAAAGTTTAAATGTTTATTGGCAATTTCAAAAGTTTGTCTAGCTCGTTCGTATGGAGAAACCAGTACTAAAACATCGTTGTTGGAAATATGTTGTTTTTGCATATAGTCTCTCAACGATATACCTAGTTGATTGGCTTGTTCAATTCCTACACTTGTCAATTTTACCAAGGCATCTTCTATTTTTAAATCTTCAGTCAATGGTTGACCTAAGCTTTTGTAATCAGTCTGTAGTGCATTTACTTCAGATTCACCATGACGAATTAACAAAATATTTAGTTTTTCTATATATGGGTATGGTGTTTTAGCTTCTTTTAATATGTCTAAATTACTGTATCTATAATACATAATAATCAAAATCTCCTTCTAAAAATATTTTTATTAAATAATAACAATTTTTAGAAGTATAGTCAATAATAAAAGCGAATAATAAGGAGTAAAAATGGAAAGGGAAGCAGATGTAAAACTAACGGAAGAAAATAGATTAAAAGACACAATAGAAATCGTGAAAGAACAAATTGAAACAATAAAAGAAGCTCTAAAACATTTACCTGAAAATTTTACGGATTCATATACGCAAACAGATTTGCAAAAAATGTATTTAGAGAGAAAAAGAAATTTAGAAAATTCAAAAGATAAGCCTTATTTTGCAAGAATAGATTTCAAAGAAGCAAGTGCAAAAGAAGCTAGTAAAATTTATATTGGCAAAGCAGATATTGATGATGGTAGTAATAATTTAATTGTTGTAGATTGGAGAGCTCCAATTGCAAGTATATATTATGATGGCAGATTAGGAAAAGTAAGCTATGATGCACCTGCTGGAAATATACAAGGGGACTTATTACTTAAGAGATTATTTGAAATTGAACAAGGAAAATTGAAAAACTTTTCAGATATTGATATTAGTGCTAGCGATGAATTATTAAAGCCTTATTTGACATCAAATTCAGATGTAAGGTTAAAAAATATTATTTCTACAATTCAAAATGAACAAAATGCAATTATTAGAGCACCTTTAAACAGACCATTAATTGTACAGGGAGTTGCAGGAAGTGGTAAAACAACAGTAGCCTTACATAGAATAGCATATTTAGCTTATACATATGCTAAGCAATTGCAGTCTAAGGATTTCATGATAATTGCACCTAACAAGTTCTTCTTGGATTATATATCTAATATATTACCAGATTTAGGGGTTAATGACGTAAACCAATGCACTTTTGAAGAGTTTGCTGAACAGATTATAGATGCTGGGATAAAAGTAGAAAGTTCTACGGATAAATTAGCTAATATGGTAAATAATCAAGAAAAAAGCCCCAAAAATAAAGTTGAACAATCGATTTCTACTTTTAAATCATCATTGGAATTTAAAGAAGTACTAGATAAATATATACAAAATATTGAAGAACATTATTTACCAGAAGGTGATTTGAAAGCAGGAGATATAACAATATTAAGACACGAAAAATTAGTTGAAGATTTTAAAGAGTGCCTACAAGGGAAAGCATTAGAAGAAAAGCTAAAATTGTTTAAAGCAAGACTTAAGATGTTTTTTGTAAATAACCAAGATTTGATTGAAGATATGATAAGAAAGCAAAGAACAAAAGAAATTGAAAGTTTAGACAAAAGTTTACCGAAAGACGAATATAAAAGAAAGAAAATAGAAATATTTGATAAATATGATGAGCCGTTAGAAA
>CAZXVQ010000002.1:0-25001 GCA_964644295.1 uncultured Clostridium sp. | reverse complement strand
ATCTTTTCATACTTGAATTTAATTTACATTTTTTAATTAGCTATCTTTTCATACTTGAATTTAATTTACATTTTTTAATTAGCTATCTTTTCATACTTAGCTAATTTGCCTTGATATACAAGTTTTGTGTTTGAAACTTTTCTAAAATCCTCTGGTTTTATTATATTGGGTAGATTAGTTATAATGTCTTCCTTTTCTACTATATATTTGACAAATTCCGCGCAATAAAAAGAATTTTCTATTTTTATTTTTCTGTTTAGTGCAACAAAAATAAGCCCTACCATGTTGAATCTGTATTTTTTCTTATTGTTTATAAATACATCTATGTCTTTTTTTATTCTTTCATATTGCTCTTCTGACACATCATAGCTGAGCACTAATGCATCCGTGTTTTTAAATCTCTTAAAAGTTCCTATCATTTTGCCTTCTATAACAAATCCCCCAATTAGCGGATTATATGCGTATAGCCTTCCAAACGAATACATCGTATTCAAGCTGTCATCTAGTGCAATTGATATATGTGAATATGTTTTTTTAGTATAAAGTCTTATAATTTTTGATAGCACTGTTCCTGTATGTGTAAGTATAAAATATATTTTTTTATTTTCTTCCAATTTGCTCCCCTTCACAAATTCAAATTTGGCTTGATACTTCTATAATAGCACATCATACTGCAATTATCAATATTTATTTAAGCTCAATTATTGCGTGAATTACAGACCCATCTTGGCTTTCTATTACTACAGTATGTTTTCCGTCTTCAAAAGCATATTTACAATTGACTACTTCTCCAAGCTTTATTTCTTTCTTGTATGTAATTCTTACATTATTAAATAATCTTTCATTATACACTTCTTCTGGTAATGCTTCATATGCCAAATCCAAATAATACAAATTGTGCATGTGCCCATTCATGTCTATATCTCTTCTCATAACTTTGTACAATATACTGCTGTTAAATTTTTCTGGAGCCCTCATTTTTTCTATTTCTTCATTTTCTAGTGCCAATTTTTCTGGCTCTGAGGCATAACTTGCTATCATTTTTTCATCAGCTTTTTTTATTTTTCTAAGGTCTGAATCTATAAGTAGCCATCTTGATGCAACTGCCACACACAAATTGCCTTCCTCGTCGCGTATTTCAAAGTCACGATTTCCATAGCATTTTACTATACTTTTTGACCATGTGCTTACTGTTAAAATTTGGCCATATACCGGTCTTTTTATAACCTGCAATTTCCAGTCTATTAAAAGCCATGTAGAGTGAGTTTGGTCTATTGTGTTAGTTCCATATCCTATGCTATCTGCATGATGACACGCAACATTTTCTAAGTAACCTAATATAGCTTTATTGCCAATTAAGTTTCCTGTTTCTATATCTTTTATTCCTGTTTTAATTTTTTCTGAGTAAACCATTTTCCCTCCTTGAAGTTTGTTAATTTCTTAACATTACACTTTTTTAATTCAATCGCTGCAACTGGTATTAATGCAACTATATATGGAATTATGTATCTTGACTTTGCCTCCCAAAGTATGTGGAATGCAAACCCTCCTATAAAAATTGTTATCAAAAATATCAATTCTAGAGACATATTTTTTCTATTTTGTATTAACACAACCAAACTACATGTGCAAGATACCAATAATAACGCCTTTTGATAAAACTCCAGCGGTTCATAAACATTTTCCAGTGGGTCATTTTCTTTTACTAAATTACTTCTAACTGCAGCATATGTATTTTCTGTCCACATTGATGCCAATTTATTTGTGTAAAATTTGAATGCCTCAATTGGATTTTGAACAAAATATTTTAACCTTTCTGTAATTTCTTCTCTATATTCTATTTTCTTGCCTTCTGAGTCTCTTAACGCAGGCTCTCCTATATCTTCGTTGTACCAACCATAGCCTCGCCAAGACTCCGTCATTGCCATAAGAATATAGCTTTCGTTTGGATATTCCTTGTTTTTGTCCATATTGTACTTTTCTAGATAATAATTTTGTACTATTATGGTTGGAACTATTGAAACTACCAAATACATTATTATAACTGCTACATTTATAACACTTTCCTTCCACGGCTTTTTTGTAATTTCTTTAAATAGGTTTAAAGCCAAATATATTATTGTTGCAATTATAAATATTAGGCTGTTCATTCTAAACATATATGCAAACATTGTACAAATTGACGCAAATATTGCATATTTTATTTTCTTGCTTTCGACAAATTTCATCACAAAATACACAGAAAATAAACATAGTGCTAAACTTGGAATATCTCCATATATGAATGTTGAAAGCATTGAAAGAGAAAAGAATGTTAATATCAATACCATTAAAAGTACTTTGTTGGTTTTGTATTTTTTATTTAATTGACAAGTGATTTTGTATAATGCAAAAACAATTGCTATATTTCCTATAACATTTAGAACTCTTAAAATGCCAATTCCATCAAAATGGATTATTCTAAAAAATAAGCTAAATACAAATGCTAGAGAAATTTGCTGATGATATGCTTGCATATATTCGCTTAAAGGAATTCCTGCATATGTTAATTGAGGAAGAAACTCCTCTAAATTGTTATTGTAAAAAGTTTGTGCTAAATTACATGCATGTATTTGATCCCCTACAATAGCAGGTCTTACAACAATTACCCATACAATGTTAAAGGCGCAAAACAAAAAAACAGAAATCACAAACAATATTTTTCTAAGCTTTTTTAAAGTTTTAGAATTTTCGTCCTTGTATAGATATTTGTTTGCAAGCCTTGCAAGCACAAATATTAGCACTGCCAAAAGCACTACACCTATAATATATAAAAATGTATTATACGTTATTGTAATATGCTCCGAATTATCTAGCTTAGCAGTAAACACCAAATTTAAAATGATAACTAATAGCAGAGCCACAATTCCACATATGTATATAATCTTTTTCATACCATTATTCTCCCCGTACGTTATCCTAGCACATGTAAAAGTAAATTGCAAGCACTATATTTGTAACCTTTTTGCAAAACTCTGCATATTATAATATATGGAGGTAAAATTCATGGATTTTCAAAGTTATAACGATTATATGCGAAACACTTTAGGATTTTCTGGGATGGGAAATCAAGGCATGGGATGTATGAACTGTGGCAATATGTGCACAATGCCATTTCAAAACACAAATCAAATGTGGCAAAATCAAACATCTGATATGGAAAATATGTATCCTACATCTTACAAAATAATATACCCTATTGTTGTATCTGCGTGTAATTCACTAACCATGCCTATTACAGAAGAGATGTTAGAAAGAGTAGTAAATGACATTTACGATAGAGTAGTTACAGATGAACGAATTAGTGTTGATATTGGAACAGTAACTTCTACTAGAGAAGAAGATAGGCAAGGCGTAAGCAAACCCACAAGGCCTGCTGTACGTCGTAACAGGTTTTTAAGGGATTTAATTAGAATTTTGATATTAAGGGAAATTTTAGAAAGACGTTCGGCATTTCCAAGATTTTAATTTTCTATTGTTGCCTTTAAGTCTAAAGTAAAAATAAAAAAATGGCCATATATTTGGTCATTTTTTTATTTTACTTATTTTATTAAATGTGGTTTATTCCTTTTATTCTACAATCCTGCTGCCGAGAATAAGAAGTTACCCATATATGCTTCTATACATGGAACAATTACAACTATAACAACGAAGATTAATAATACACCTACTATTGTATAAACAAGTTGTGGCAAAACTGCCATTATTTTATCCATTGTATTCTTTATATCTATATCCATGTAATCTAATAGTTTATACATCATTTCTGATAAGTCTGTTTGCATTCCAACCTTAAGCATTTCTGTTGTCATTGATGATGAAAGTCCAGATTTTTCAAATGGCTCTATCCATGACGCACCTATTAATATGTTGTTTATTGAGGTTTCAATCATAGCTCTCATAACATAGTTATTAACAACGTTTTTACTAACATCTAAGGCATCCTGTATTCTCATACCATTTTCTATGTTTAGAAGCATCGCCCTCATTAACCTAGAAAAATCAAGTGTATAAAATAGTTTTCCAAATATCGGCATAGTATATTTAAAATAGTCGAAATTGTATTTACCTTTTGATGTATTGACATATGCAATAATTGCTATTACAACTACCGCAATTATTGCTACAGGGTAATACCAATTTGAAGCTACCCATTGCAAAAAGTTCGAGAACGCAATTGTTATACCAGGCAATGTGTCTGTTGAACCAACCTCTTCATATATACCCTGAATGGCTGGCACTGTATATAAACTTCCGAAGAATAATAGTGCAACTAAAGCAACAAACTGAACTAAGTTTGGTATTATTATTCCTCTTAGTTTTCTCATTGTATCTGAATTGCTATCTAGATATTTTATTGCCTGCTGTAATGATTGAGTTAGCGAACCTGACAATTCTCCAACTTTAATCATATTTATATAAATGTATGGGAATATGTTAGAATAATATTCCATTGTTGTGTACATATATTCTCCGGCTTCTACACCAGCTAGTATATCTTCTAGAATTCCCTTAAAAGTTACATTTTCTGTACTCTGGATTATTGTGCTTAGTGCGTGTATGTTGTTAAAATCTGCTTTTTTTAGCAAATAGAAATTCTGTGTAAATACCATTATATCCCTTGTTGTTATTTTCTCTGTTTTAGATAATGCAAGGTTTATTTTTTCTACGGCGGTCTGTTTCTTTCTGGCCCTTCCCTGTACAACTGTTGAAGAATTTGCATTTTTTAGAATTTCGTCTATATCTGTAACATTCTTTTTATTTGCTACTTTTTTTCTACGCACATTATAGCCTACTTGAACAACATCTATTGGTAATAGTTCTCCATTTTTTAGCCTTTTTATTAGAGTCTGCTTACTAGGGCTTTCTACCCTATTTCTTACAATTACGCCTTCTTTAGTAATCGCTCTATATACGTATTCGGGCATTTTGCATTAATCTCCTTCCTTCAGTATTATTATTTAGTATCATTAGCTTTTTTTATCTTTAACTGCATTATTGTTCTGTTCAATGTTTCAATATTTTTTTCTTCTATTTGAGCTTTTGCCTGTTCTAATGTGATTATATCATTTACAAATAATGCTGCAATAGAATTTATTAAACCTATGCTTCCAACTTCTGAGCCACTTTGTATTGCATCTTCTACTTCCGCAACACTAAATTTTTCTTTTCTAATTAATCCTGCGACAACATTATTTACTACCATTGTTTCTGGTACTAGTACTAACCTGCCATCTTTACCCTTAATTAATCTTTGAGATGTAACAAGTTTTAATAATGATGCAATTAAGTATTTAACGCTTTGTTGGTCTTGTATATCATAGAAGTTTATCATTCTGTCTATTGTTTCAGCACATGATTTTGTATGAAGTGTTCCAATTACTAAGTGACCAGATTCTGCTGTTTCTATTGCAGCATCCATTGTTTCACGGTCACGTATCTCTCCTATAACTAGAATATCGCAATCTTCTCTTAAGCAGTTCTTTACACCATCTTTATAAGTCAAAACGTCTTGTCCAAAGCCAACTTCTTTTTGAACAACAATAGATTTTTTGCACTCGTGTTTATACTCTACAGGGCTTTCTAGTGTAAGTATTTTCTTGTTTTGGTTTTCGTTAACATCATTTATTAGAGCATTAAGTGTTGTAGTTTTACCTGAGTTTGTTTTTCCAGTTACTAACACTAACCCTTGTGTCTGGTACATCATTCTTCTTACTATGTCTGGAACACCAAGTTGTTCAAACGTAGGTAATTCTTTTTTTATAAGTCTTAAGGTAAATACAGGTACATCATTAGATAACGATATATTTAATCTGAAACGTATTCCTGCAAATTCAAATGATGAATCCAGTTTTCTAGTTTCTTTAAATACTTTATCTTTATCTACATTTCCTCTTATGAAATAATCATATATTTCTACCATATCCTCTGGCGACAGAACACCGCAACCATCATATTCCATAAGTTCACGCGAAATTCTTAACATTGGCTTTATTCCGCTTATAAGGTGAACATCAGACGCATCTTTTTCTATGGCTGTATTTAAAACTTTATCTATATTTATCATTTCCCACATTCTCCAATCTTGGTCTTACCATTATAATCTTTAATATATAACTAATTTTGAATTTAACTCCTGCAAGGTTGTTTGTCCATCTAATACCTTATTAAATCCATCTATTACTAGTGGCTTATAGCCTTCTTCTATTGCAACATTTCTTATTTGCAATGTTGTTTTATCTTCTGTTATTAATTCTTTTATATTGTCAGAAATATTTAGAACTTCGAATATACCTGTTCTTCCATAAAATCCTGTTCCATTACATTTTTTACAACCTGATACAGTGTAAGTATGCTTTCCTTTAAAGTTATATTCTATTCCATATTTTTTTGCAATATCATTAATTATTTTCTTTTCTTCTTCTGTAAATTCTCTTTCTACTGCACAATCTTTGCAAACTTTTCTAACTAGCCTTTGAGATAATGTAGTTGCAAGTGTGCTTGCAATATCATAATTTGATACACCTATTTTTCTAAGCCTTGTTATAACCTCAATGCTGTCTATGGTGTGAATTGTAGACAATACATAATGTCCTGTTTGACCTGCTTGTATTGCAATTTCGGCTGTTTCCTTATCACGAATCTCTCCTACAAGTATAATGTCTGGGTCCTGTCTTAAAACAGTTCTTAGAGAATCCGAGAAAGAAGTTTTAGAATCTATTTCTATTTGATTTAATCCTGGCATTCTAATTTCAACTGGGTCTTCTATTGTGGTAACATTTATTTCTGGTCTATCTAAAAAGTCCATAATACTGTACAAAGTGGTTGTTTTTCCTTCTCCAGTAGGTGCTGCAACTACTACCAAGCTGTTTTTCTTGTTAAAGCTTTTTCTTACTAATTCTTCGTCTCTTGGGAAGCCCAATTCAAATATGTGTTGTACGTTTGCGTTTTTCTTTAATAGTCTTAAAACAAATTTTTCTCCATATACATTTTTCTGAGAAGAAACACGTATATTGTAATCATCATAGATTAATATTCTACCATCTTGAGACTCTTGCTTTTCTTGGTGCATATTAGATATTGCTTTAAGTCTTCCTATTAGTTGTTGCTGTTTTTCCTTCTCTATTGTAACTGCTGTAACTAACTCTCCATCTATTCTGTATCTTACTCTAACAGATGATTCTTCTGGTTCTATATGAATATCGCTTGCTCTTTTTTCGATTGCTGTTTTTATTATTGAATCGACAAGCTCTGATATACTTGCACTTGCATCAATATTTTCTGAGGCAGTTCCTTCCAATGAATCGAGGATATTTTTTATATTACTTTGGAAGGTAATATATTTTTCCATTATCAATCCCTTATTTAAAAATAAGAGTTTCATTGTGTCTATTGTTCTTTTGTTTGTTGTATCAGTGAAACATACTTTTATTTTTCCAGAGCCTACTTCAAATGGAACCATGTTATTTTTTCTTGCTATGTCTAATGATACATAATCTGTAATAGTAATTTTTACATCTTCAAATGTAAGTAACATTCCTTTTTCGCCTAATATTTCCCCTATTCCTTTTATAAGATTATATGGGTCACATAAATGTAATTCGTATAAAATATCTCCTATTTTTTTGTTAGGATGCTCTTTTTGATACTCTAGTGCCCTGTTTATATCTTCTTCGGTTATAATTCCTCTTCTTACAAGCTCAATTCCAATTGGTTGTCTTTTACTATCCATATTTTTATCTCCTTTTTTAGATATTACCAATATTTAAGTGTATAATCTATTTGCTTATTAAATAAATTTCTTTCATCATCACCTATTGTGATGTTAATTGTTACTATTTCCTTATCAACATTGTTTATTGTAATAGTTTTTTTGCTACATTCAAATTGCGTTACATGTGAGGCGACTTTAGTTTGCCCTCTATATATTCCACTATCTTCTGAGTTATAGGTGTATGTTGTACCATCTTCAAATATTATTGTAGTAGAATCTACACTAACTTTACTATTGTTTTTTACATCTGCCACCATATGTGCATTAAATTTATCAAATTCGGCAGCATATTTAGCAGTACTTCTAACCACATTTAGATTAGATTCGAAAAATGTTGTTATAGTTGCCAAAACCCCAATAACTATAGACAGTGCTATTATGTACACGCAAAGTGCCATAAGGGTTATACCGCCTTTGATTTTCTAAAATTTTATTATTCATCATTATATATTTCCTTTATTTTTAATTTGCTTATAGAGTATTCTTGTGTTGTATTGTTTGCTTCATATGATACTTTTAATGTTACTAATTTTATTACATCTGAATATATTTCTTCTGAATCTGTGTTTTCAATGTTCGATACATCCATTGTGATGGTATAATCTTCTGACATTGACACTTCTCCACTCTCTATTAAAGCTGTAGCAAAGTCATTTGTTATTTCCTCAAACGGTTTTTCGTCCACCTTTTCCAGTATTATTGTTGCATATGCCGAAGCATTTGCACTTTTTACCATGTCAACAGATAATTTGTAAATGCCTGTCATCAGCTGAGTTATAAGTCCTGCAAACATTGCAAATAACATAATAGCAATTACCAAATCTGTTCCAGTAAATCCATGGTTGTTATATAATTTTTTTGTTTTTTGTTTTCCCATAATTATCTTTCCATTTTCTAAACATTTTATTTATAAAATGTTATTAAATTAGTACTTATCAGCATTATTATATTAGCTACACATAAGTAATAACCAATTGGTATGTTGTATTTCCCTTTCTTTACGTGTTTTCTATTTATCCATTTGTCTAGTAATGTTTTTATACCTATAATTAATAACGCATAAATAATTGTTAAAATTGTGCAGCCTTCATATGTAAATATTAGCATTGTATTTATTAGAATTAGATTTTGCAATGTATAATTTTGCTCCGCCGTTTTTCTAAAGTGTATTATGTCTATAACTATTAAAACAATTAGAGCAATTAGGTATATAACATATCTATAAATATTAGTATTTTCTACTACACATAGATATATTATATATAAAAATTCAACTGCCCAAATATATATCATTACTTCGTTTTGAATGTATCTTTTTTCTTTGTCAATTCCGGATATGATAAATAGACCAGCTATATATAGCAAGCCAAATACAAAATATACAATTGTGGATAAATCTAATTTATATATGTTTAGGTTTATAGATACTGCAAATAATACAAACACTATTCCAGAAAATATTTCAAGCAATAAATATCTTGGTCTTATTTTTTGTTTACAATATCTGCATTTTCCCCCTAAAAATATATAGCTAAAAACAGGTATCAAATCCCAAAACTGCAATTTGTGTTTGCAATTGGGACAGTAAGACCTTTCGTTTAATATATTCTTTTTATCTGGAATTCTATAAACCGCCAGGGTAAAAAAACTTCCAAATGTTATGCCTATTAAAAATATATAAATATATAAAATACTGTTCATTTGGCTCCTTATTATTAAAACAAGGTAACCTTTAATAGGTGTTTATAAGGTTACCTGTTTAAACTTTGTTTTTAAATATTATGTGCAGGTCTTTATCCCACTTTGGTATTAATAAGCTTATTCACCGCTTAGAAGTTCATTCATTTGAAGTTCTATATTGTTCAATTCCTCATGATCACTAGTAGATGCGTTAGCTTGTGCATTTCTAGCTTCTTTAGCTCTGCTTATTATACCATTTGTTCCTACAGTTAGGCTAAGGCTTACTCCAGCAAGTATTAATAAAACAACTATTGTAACTACTAAAGCTACCAATGTAATACCCTTTGAATTTTTTAACATAAAATATTCCTCCTTTGATTTTTTTTATATATTTATTTTTAAAATATATACAATTTAATTATTTTAACCCCGTACTATTAAAGAAACTTCCTGTAGAATTTTCATTTGTGCCTGGGTTTGTTGTGTTATTGCCATCAACATTTGTTGTAACATTTCCACCAGTTGCATTTGCAGATGTTGAGGCAAAAGGATTTGCTTTTCCTTGGTCATAGTTATCTGCTTTTTTGTATAATGTTAAGTCTGAGTCTGTTATCTCAAACGAAACATTTAGTTTTGGATAATCTACTATTTCTTGTTCTATTTCTTCCTTTACAGTGTTGGAAGTAACATAAGCTTCAACAGTACTTGGAACAACCTTGTTTGTTGGTATATAATCATAGAATACTACTCCCAAAATTAGGCATATTGCACAACACAAAAGTAATATTATGAATATTTCTTTTAATATTGATTTCATAATTAGCTCCTTTCCTAAATCTACGCTTAAATTTTATTATTTAGATGTTACATTTTCCTGTTTTATTCCTATATTTGTAACTGTAAATGTAGCATTTAAACTCTCTTCTGATGACCCAGAGACTATTTTAAAATTATCTATTTTAAAGCTTAAATCTGCGTCGTTTTCTAGAGAATATACATAATTAAGAATTCCTATATAGCTACCTGTTAACGAAAATGATAATTTATATTTGCCACTTGTGTCTGTTTGAGTAACATCCCATTTTAAATTTACACCATTGGAAGTTGCATAACTTCCAACTTTATTCCACAAATATTCCATAGAATAAACTCTTTGTTGGTTGGCTTGCTGTATTTCTGCCTCAGAGCTTGTGCTTGCTACCTCTAAATATTTGTTTTTGTTTACGGTTAAATTCTTAATTGAAGTTTCTAAATTACTCAGCTCATTTTTATAGGTAGTATCTTTTAGGGCACTTAATGTTTCAATGTCTGCATCTAACTTTTCGCTATTTTCTTTTATTTGTGTAATACTTAAGATTGATATATCCCCCATGCTTACTCCTTTAAACACTAGGAATATAATTAGGACAGTCGAAAGTATTGATAATATTGCAATTAACAAATTTTTCATGGCATGTCCCCCTCTATAGTAATCTTAACCATATCTCCTTCTTTTGTAGCTTCTGAAGAAACTACAGTTGTTGGATCTAAAACCCCTTCTGATTTTAGTAATGCTTTAAAATATGCCAATTGTTCATATTTTTTTGATTGAGCATTTATCACTACTTTTTTACCACTTGTATTTTCTATAGAAGTTAGCTGAACTTCTGTTGGTATTACAAACATTATGTTTGTAAGTAGTGAAGGTATATTATTTTTATAATAATTCTTGCTATCAACTTCGCTTGCAGCATTTTGCAAACTTGTAGTTAAAGTTTGGTATTCTGTAGATTTAGAATCCACTTTTGTTTTATCTGATTTTATTGCTGCAATTTGTGTATTTATAAAATCTGTTGTCTCTGCAATTTCGTTTTCTTTGTCGTTTATTTGGTTATTAATGAAAACAGAAACGACACAATATACTACTGCAAGAATGATTATGCTGGTTGTCCAACCCCAGCCAAATTTTCTAAGCTGTACAGTTGGTATATTTATATTATTCTTTTTACCTCTGTTTGAACCTGCGCCTCCAAATGATATGTCTGCAGTTAATATGTCTGGCAGTTTTTCCATAAAGCTCTCGCTTTTAAAGTTAATTGTTTTAACTCCATCGCCAAGACCTTGTAAGGCTAATGCCATTGCCGAATTAACTTCAACATAGTCTTTCATGTTTATTTTTGGAGAGTCTTCTATGAAGAATGGTTTTAATATTTCGCAAGTTGCATTCCCTATTATTTCTTCAAAATATAAGTCTATATTGTTTATTACTGACCCTGTTCCTGTTAGATATACCTTATTTATTTTAAGTGTGTTAGAGCCTATAATATCTCTTACTTGTGTAGCAATTGTGTATAATGTAGGAACAATATCTTCCAAATATGTGCTTTCTGTGTCCTGTAGTTCCTTTCCTTCCATGGTGTATATTGTAGTATTTTTACATATTTGGTACGCTTTTTGATATGAGTTTTCTTTATTGCTTATTGCATCTAATATTTGTCCAGCTCCCACAGGAAGTGTTTGTACATCATAAACCTTTTCTCCTAGTACAGTTGTAATAGTTGTTGTATCTTCTATATTTACTATAATCGCATTTTCTTTTTGCTTTAATGGTGCAATATTTGCAATACTAAGGGCTATTGGCGAAATATTTGCTATTTTCTTGCCATCAAAGTCTTGCAATATTTTGTTAATCTTTAGTTTATTCTCAGAAATATGGATTACCTTTATTTTTTCTTTGTCTTCAGCAGCAGTTACCAAAACATATCTTGAATCTAGTGCATTTGGATTGTATTGTTTTTCAAAGCACAACGACTCAAACTCAGTATCTATTGCTTTTGCCAAATCTTTTTTGTTTAGCAAATTAGACATATAGAAATAATTGTATGTTTCCTCAGACAAATTAACGCTTATAGGAGTTTTAAAGCTAAACGTTTCAGATATTACTTGCTCTATTGCTTGGTGCAAGTCTGAATATATTTTTATTCCAAAAGCTTCTACATTTAAGTTGTCTTTTCCTCTAGACACTTTCGCATATTTAATTATATTTTTATCTATATATATACCTAAACAGCTTGGCATTTTCGATCCTTTCTTCCGTTTTCTATTATATTTTACAAAAATAAATAAAAAATGCAATATTTTTTATTTATTTTTTTAACTCTCGCTTTTACCACAATTTATACTACTATTTTATCTATTTTATAAAAAAAGTCAATACAAATTGTCGAAATGTAATGAAACTGTAATATTGTTGTAATATTTTGTTTGTATATTATTTTATGAATGTTATTACAATTATAAAAATTCCCACAATTATTCTATATATGGCAAAACCCTTAAAGCTCCCTTTTTTTAGATATTTTAATAAAAATTTAATTACAAGTAATCCCACTAAAAAGCTTGTAATTACGCCTATTACAAATGGCAGATTAAACACAAAATCCTTAAATTTAAAAATAGTAGCAGCGAACACTATTGGCGTAGATAGTAAAAATGTGTATTTTGCTGCAGCCTCCCTTGTTATGCCCATGCTTCTGGCTGTAGTTATTGTTACTCCAGAGCGTGAAACTCCTGGTATGAATGCCAATGCTTGAGATAATCCTATTAAAAATGTTTGTTTAAAATTCATTTGTTCATACTCTATTTTGCTTTTTGCTTTTTTATCAACTACATATAATAATATTCCCATTACAATTAGGGCTATGGCAATTATAATTGGCCTAGTTAGCGTTCCTTCTAGGAAATGGTCAAGTATAAAACCTATTACTCCTCCTGGTATTGTGGCTATAACTAAATACCAAAACATTCTACCTTGAACTGTTTTTTCCTTTTTTACGGCGTATAAGTAACCTCCCTTTATTAGTTGCAACCAGTCTTTAAAAAAGTATAAAACAATTGCAAGTAATGTTCCAAAATGCAGTGCTACATCAAATGATTCTGGAATATTCCAGTTAAAAATCCATGGTATTATTGCTAAATGTGCCGAACTTGAAATTGGCAATAATTCCGTTACTCCTTGTACTACTCCTAATATTAATGCTTGATATACCTCCATAATTTTTTATCTCCTTTATTTCTATTGGTTTTGTTCTTTTGTATTATTATATTTTTGAAACTATTATAATATGTATTTATTTATTCTCTATCCTGTCTATCCTGCGTATCTATATTTCGTTCTTTCGACTTTTTTACATTTTCCATCATTTCGATGTCGTTATTGTTAAGCTTGCCAACTAATCTGCACATTTCGTCTAAATGAGCATCTACTTTTTTCTCTCTTTTACTTTCTTCCTTTTTTGCTTTTTTCCTTTTTTCAGTAGAAACACCCTTAGGTTTATTTACATATTCTATTATTGGTAAAAATATATTTTCTTCGAACATTTTATTATATAGATCTGGATTTTCCTCTATTGCTATATTTGCATAACCTTTTGCTTTTTCTGTTTCTCCTTTTATCATTGCGATTCTTGCCAAATAATAATAAGCTTCACTATCAAGTCTTTCGGCATCTATACATTCCATAAAATATTTTTCTGCTTCATCAAATTCTCCATAAAGTATGCTTATTTGTCCTAGATTGTATTTTGCATGATAAAGCGCGCTGTTAATTTTAGCTGCAATATCGTAATTTTCTTTTGCTTTAGCAAAATCATTTAGCATTGTATATGTTATTGCCAAATTATAATACAAATCGTAATCATTAGGTCTATACTTTAACGCATTTGCATATACTTGACTTGCCTCTTTATATTCTTCATTTTTATTATATATATCGGCAAGAGCCATGCTTGCTTCTACGTAATCCGGCTTTCTTTTTAATAACTCACTTAGCATTTTGGTTGCTTCATCTTTTTTGCCTATGTCTCCATATAATTTTCCTATTTTTAAACATACTTCTTGGTCTGCAGGATTATCCTCATATAGTTTCTGGTATTCTTCTAGTGCAAATTCATTTTGATTGTTTTTTTCGTATATTTCTGCTAGAATAATGTGCCCTCTGTGGCTGTCTGGATACTTTTCTATTAGCTTAAGCAAATATTTCTTTGCCTCTTCACATTTTCCCATAATAAGAAGGATTTTGGCAGTAATAACATAGCTTATTTCTGCAAATTTAATATTTTTAAAATATTCTAACCACATAAAAAATAATGGAATTATAATTGATAAAAAATACATAATTAGTTTGGCAAAAAGGTTAAAACTTTTGCCTAATTTTAATTCTATAAAATTTATAACTATTCCTATAAACTGTAGTACTAGCAAATACACATAGCTTGTGTCATTCTTTTTTACTAATTTAAAAAAGATTAGTATAAACAATGTAAATGCTAATAAATTAAATAACATTTTTTCAAACATTAAAATCTCCTTTATTTTTTTATTATAAATCATTCTAAAACATTTGCAAAAAAATGTCCAGTGCTTTTGCATTTTTTATAACTTTAATGTTACTGCTGTATGGGAAACTATATAATAAAATACAATAAAATAGCACGATTTAATTAAAAATCGCACTATTTTGATATTTAATCTTTTACATACTCATTTAATGGTTTTATTTTATATTGCAAGTCTCCCATTTTCTCTGTTGTAACATATCCAGGTGCAGAATTTATTACATCTGGTATTCTATTTACTATAGTAGCACAAGTAAGTTCAACTGTTGCAGGTTTTGCTACTGTAATTGTTGTATCTGGTTCTCCATAAACCGTCCATTCGTTCTTGTCGTATTCTTCTGGTGAATAAACTTTTCCAATGCACTCGCTTTCTATTGTTATTCCTTCTTCTGTTTCTGTTGTAACAACTGCGCTCATTCCTGTTGCGTCTCCTGCCTTAACTGTAGCATTTAAGGTAGATGAATATATGTCTTCTTTATATGTTGTTGGAACTGTTTTTTGTGTTTGTGATTTTATTGTTAATCCAAGTTTTGAACATAGCCAACCATTAACATTCCACATATATGATGGCAAATATTTGCCAGAGTTAATTACTTTTTGTCTTTCTTCATCACTTATTCTATCTGCAGAGGCAACTTGCTTATCGAACTCATCTAGCGTTAATCCTGCTCCATGTGCTTTTGCAAGAGCTATTCCGTAATCCTCTACATTATAACTTGAACTTCCTTTTATTTTAGTAATTTTTTGAGTTGACCCTGCGATTGATGTTATTAATTGTCCCCAGTATATGTCTTGATATCCGCTTCCTGTTATTGTACAACCGGTTTGTTTTGCCAAATAATCAATTTCTTTAGTTGCTGTAGGATTAGAATTCCAAGGGTAAAATGCTTCTTCGCATGTTGTAATAGCATTTATTCCAAGCTTTGCACATAACATTAAGGCATCTTTAACATCTGCAAGCAAACTCATTGTAGTAACTATTGCAATATCTGGTTTTGTGCTTTTTAGCATTGTTTCTGCCTCTTCTAATGCCACAACTTTAACTCCAGTATTGGCTTTTCCCATAAGAGTGCCAATGTCTTTTCCTATTATGTCTGGATTTACATCTATTGCTCCTACTACTTCTCCTCCTTTTTCCATTACATATCTCATGGTATAAACAGCCATCTTCCCTGTTCCAAATTGTACAACTCTTACTTTTCTTTCCATATAAATAAACCCTCCTTTAAAATTTACTATATTTTGTAATTCATAAATATTATAACATATTTGCAACCAAATTATACCATAAAAAATAAAATAAGCAATCCTATCTTGATTTTTGTAAATTCCATGTTATAATACTAGTATATTTTTTTATGGAGTTGAGAAATTTTGAAGTTAGCATCTGATGACGAAACCTTAGCCGAAAATAAAGTCTTAATACTTTATGTGTTAAAAAAGGCAGAAAAGGCACTAACAAATGACGTATTATATAAAATAGTATTGGCAGCTGTTAATATGAATTATTTTTATTTTCAGCAGTTTATACTTGATTTAATTGCCGATGGATATATCTATTCTTATCAAAAAGAAAATCAAACATTGTATCAATTAACAGATGATGGTAGAAGTACTTTAGATTTAACTTTAGATATATTACCAGGAATAATAAAGCTTAAAGCAGATACAAATTTAAAGCCTATTATGGACCGTTCTGAAGAAGAGCAATCTATAGTTGCAGAGTACACCCCAACTAGCGAAAATCATTATACAATTACATGCAGGGTTGTAGAAAATAACGAAACTGTTTTTGAGGTAAAAACCTTTGCAGGTTCTCGTGAACAAGCAAAAGAAATTGTTGATAATTGGAAAAATAACGCAAATACTATTTATCCAAAAATATTAAATATAATAACAAATAAAGAGCCTTAATGGGCTCTTTATTTGTGTGTGTTGTCTTCTTCTTCGTTAGAAATAATATCATCTATTACAATTTGCTGATTTTCGTCAAGCTTATACCTTGGTAAATCTGGAAGTTCTGCAAGTGATTTTAGTCCAAACATTTTTAAAAAGTTTTGTGTTGTTGCATACATAGTGGGTCTACCAGGGAGATCTGCTTTTCCAACATTTTCGATTAAATTATATTCTAATAGTTTATATATAGTACCATCAGAATTTACGCCTCTTATTGCTTCTATTTCTGCTCTTGTAATCTTTGGATTATATGCAATAATTGCAAGTGTTTCCAAAGATGCACTAGATAAATTTGGTTTGCTTCTTTTATCAAATATTGGGTATAAATATTCGTACATTTCTTTTTTGGTCGTAAGCTGATATCCGTCTTCTACTTTTATAATTTCGATTCCTCTATTTGAATTTTTATATTCGTCTTGCATGCTATTTACAATAGAAATAACCTCATCAGATGAAATTTCTAAAATTGACATTAGTTCATTTATTTTTATATCTCTTCCTGCTGCAAAAAGAATTGCCTCTATTATTGCCTTTTGTTTATCCATTTCCATTCCTTTTCTCCTTTAATATTTACTTGTTTATTATACACGTCCAAAGCACTCAATGTCAATACTTTGGTAGTCTTACATTTTTTACTTGCAATAGGATTAATTATATGCTATTATTAAATTAGATTTTAATATCTTCGGCTAAAGAAAGGATTGGGTATTAATATGAATGATGAGAAAGATATTACCATAGTTTCAGGAAATGGAAAAGATTTAGAAATTTCTCCTGTTTACGATAATTTAGATATAGCTAAGCCAGAAGACGACTCTAATGCCAAGAAAAATATTGTAATTCCTGAAGAAAAAAAATAATCAAAATAGTGCTACTATATAAAAGAAAAAAGTGCTTTTACGCTGTTGTAAAAACACTTTTTTCTTATCTTAAAGGAATTTATTTATGTTCAATTTATCTAATTATATAGCCTCTTTATTTTCTAAGTCCGATGTTTCTTGCTCTTTAGTTTCATCGTCTTTTTCTTCTATTACTTCTAGACTTCCAACTGAAACCTCGTATGCAACTTTGTTTTCGATTGTTCCATCTTCATATTTCTTTTCGTATTTTCTTGATTGAACTCTTCCTACAACCTTGACCTCTGTGCCAACTTCCATGCTTTCACAGAATCTTGCTGTTCTGCCCCATGCAATACATGGTATGTAGTCCGATTTACTGTATGCTCTATTTACTGCTAATAAAATATCTGCTATTTCTCTGCCAAATGGTGTTTGTCTATAAACTGGTTTTTTGCATACATAACCAATTAATGTTACTTCGTTTGATATAAAATCTTTTCTTGCTTCTACTTCGTTTTCCTGGTCTTCTAATAATGTTACATTTTTAGCAAAAACCGTTAAGACTAACTTATTTTTTCCCTCTCCATAACTGTTGTAAGATCTAAACTGACCTTCTACTGTTATTTTTGTTTCTACAGGTAAATCTCCATTTACCATTAGTCTTTCTGATATTGTAATAGGTATAATATCAGCATTTCCACTTAAACGTGGTACACTTAAGTTAAATATATAGAATTTTTCTCCATATATTTCATGACTAAAACTTTTTTCGCTAGTTACCTTGCCCACTAATACAATGTGGTTATTTTCTGAATAAATAGTATCCAACTTAATTTCCTCCTCTTACTTTTTTAAGCATTTGTATTTTTTTAGTTTTTTCTAACCTACATTATTTATTATACTACCATTTTTTGGTTTTGTCTACATAAAAAGTTAATTTTTTGTTAATTTTTTCATTTTTATTTAGCATAAAGGCTCGTTAGAGCGATTATTATCATAATATTATACATGTTTATATCCGGTTTTACGTTTACCTTTATTTCCTGTGGCTCTATTTTCCTACCATATATACTTACAATTGTATTTTGTATACATATTAGCAATTCATCCTCTTCCACGCTTGATACTGTTATATCACTTTTTGAGCTGTAGCCAAACGAAATTAGTCTTGCTAGCTTCTGCTGCTCACTATTACTGCTATTTCCCTTATTTGTTGTTTTTAAATCATTTAATAAGTTCTCATTTAAATCCAAATTTAAAATCAAATTTCGTGTATTATATATTATTTTGCTAATTGTTTCTGTATTTTCAACTGATTGCCCTATTATTAAAGTGTCCAGTTTGATGTTTTTAATGTTATCTATATTTTTCTCTTTTATATACATTATATCTGCATTATTGACTATATCCTTTTGTATTAATCTACTAAGCTGAATTTGGCTTTTAGCATCTGTAATTATCTCTATAAAAGGCATTATCGTTCTCCTCTATAATAAACTTTTGCGTGATTTTATATTTGTTTAATTACTATCTATATCTTCTGCATTTTCTATGCAATTTATGCCATTTATATTATCTTTTCCTTCAGTTTCTTTGTTTTCAATTATTGCATTTGCAGATGTTTCAATTGTATTATTGATATTATTATTTGCAATTAGTGGCATTGAAAACAACATAATAACTGTTCCTACAGAAATTAAATACGAAGATATTTTCTTCTTATTTAGCACAAAAAACATATATATCCTCCTAAAGCTTGTAATGTCGTTATTCCATATATATGTTTTATTTGTATTTTTATGACGAACAAAAAAATACTACTTTGCAAAATATTCTAGTATATTTTGCAAAGCAGTTTAATAAATTTTATACTTTCATTTTTTCTTGTATATATTTAATTTCTTCTTCTGCGTCTAGTCTTACAAATAGTGGCTCTCCTTTTTCTATAACCTTTGTCTGCAGATTTAATCTTCCAAAATTATATATTGTGTCGTATTTTTTTGCATCTTCTAGCTTTATTCCAAGTTGCTCAAATATTTTGTTGGATGTATTTGTCATTGCAGGTCTAATTAGTATTGCCACAATTCGCAGGGTTTCTACCAAATGGCTCATTACCGCTTCTAATTTTTTTGTATCGTTTTGCTTTGCCAATGTCCATGGAGCAGTTTCGTCTATGTACTTATTTGCTCTTGCAATTATCTCCCAAATTGATTCCATCGCATTTGAACAATGTAGATTTTCCATGTTTTCTTCATACTCGTTTATTTTTTGTAAAACAAAATCTTCTAAATCTTTATCTACATCATTTACAACTCCACTATATGTTGGAACCTCGCCATTAAAATACTTATTTATCATTCCAATTGTTCTGTTTAAAAGGTTTCCAAGGTCATTACATAAATCGAAGTTGTACCTATTTACAAATGCTTCTGGTGTAAATATTGTATCTTGCCCATATGGAAATTCCCTTAATAAAAAGTACCTTGTTGCATCTAGTCCATATCTTTCTATTAGCATTTCCGGATATACAATATTTCCTTTAGATTTAGACATTTTTCCATCTTTCATCATTAAGTGACCATGTGCATATATCTTTTTTGGTAAAGGCAAATTTAATGCCATTAAGAATATTGGCCAATAAATTCCGTGAAATCTTATTATGTCTTTGCCAACTACGTGTAGGTCAGCTGGCCAGTATTTATTAAATAAAGTATCATCATCAGACATATATCCTAATGCAGTAATGTAATTGGTTAAAGCATCTAGCCAAACGTATATCACATGTTTTGGGTCTTTGGGAACTTTTATTCCCCAATCAAAAGATGCTCTTGTTACACATAAGTCCTCCAGCCCTGGTTTTATAAAGTTATTAAATAATTCGTTTTTTCTTGATTCTGGAACTATAAAATCTGGGTTTTGGGCATAGAATTCCTCTAATCTTTTTTGATATTTCTTCATATTAAAGAAATATGCTTCTTCCTTCATTTTTCTAACTTCTCTGCCACAGTCCGGACATTTTCCATCAACTAACTGAGTTTGCGTAAAATATGTTTCACATGGCATACAGTACCAGCCCTCATATTCCCCTTTGTAAATGTCTCCTTGCTCCATAAATTTATCAAATATTTTTTCTACAGCCTGGGCGTGTCTTTCTTCAGTGGTTCTTATAAAATCGTCATAATCAATGTCCATAAGCTTCCATAAAGTTTTTGCGTCTTTTGCCATTTCATCAACATGCTCTTGTGGAGTTACACCTCTTTTTAGTGCTACTTGTTCGATTTTTTGCCCATGTTCATCTATGCCTGTAAGCATTCTTGCATCATAGCCTCTTTGCATTTTATATTTTTTTATGGTATCTACAAGAACTGTACAATAAGCTGTTCCTAAATGGAATTTTCCACTTGGATAATATATTGGTGTTGTTATATAATATGTTTTTCTATCCATTCTATTTCCCCCTTGTATTTGTAATACTAGTATATTTTAGCAACTTTCCAATTGCATTGTCAATAGAAATACACGAAAAGATGCAGAATAACTAACTGCATCTTTTTTTAGCTAGTATGTAAATTTAACTATTTTGTTTCAGTATTCTCTGTTGTATCTGTTTTTTCTGTTTTTGCAAATTTTGGCATTTCTACATCGTTAGCAATAATATTTGCTTTTCCAATTACCATAACAAGTCCAATGAATAATAAAATTATTCCAACTACTATTAGCATTATAGATGTTACCAATTTTTGCTCTGTTACACTGTTTTGAATTCCTGTAAATAACATTCCTACACCAATAATTGCTAAAAGAATCCAAAATACCCATACTGCTGTTTTTATTTCTTCTTGTTTTTTATCCATTTTCGCTCCTCCTTCGTTTTTTTCTGCATTAATTATATTTAATCAAAAAATAAATGTCAATAGAATTTTTATATTTCTCTACATTTTACTACTAATCTCTGCGTTCCATATGTTTTACATGTGATAAGTGTCATTTCTCTTCTTCCTTGTGTTAATTGACTTGTACAGCTTACATCTGTTGGATTTACAATATATTTATCATATACTTCGTATATAACCTCGGTTCCATTCATATCCTTTAGAGTTGCTGTATCTCCAATTTGAATTTGATCCAACTTTCCAAACATTTTACCACTAGCATAGTTATGTCCAACAATGCAGTAATTTCCAACTTTGTTAGGGCCATTGCCCCAATATTTATTTAGAGAAATTTTTAGCAATTCCTCCGATGTTTCTGAAAGTACTGGATAGTTTATTCCTAAACATGGAATTGTAAGTATTGCTTCTGTTGTATATGTTATTCCTGCAGTTGTAGTATATGTTCCTAAGGCAGAAGAGTCTTCAAGCTCTTCTTGAGTTTCGCTCTGCTGAGCTAATTCTACTTCGTTTTCTCCCATTGTAACTATTAAAGCGTCATTTACTATAGTTTTTACCGTGTTATCTGTTGTTTCGGTATTTGCTGCATTTTCTATTTGTTCTAATATTACTTTAGATACTGCCTCACTTTTGTTTCTATCATTTTCGGCATAAATATAATAAGAACACAACAGGCATATTAAAAATATGGACAAAAAGAATCGTATTTTATAAATTCTTTTTTTCCTTCGCAATTCTGGCGTAATATACAATTTCTCAGTAACTAAAATCTGATTCATAATTGCCCTTTCATAAAAATCTAAAACTATTATAACATATATTTTTTTAAATTAAAATACTATAAGTGTTGCTCCAATAATTCCCGCATCGTTGCCAGCGCTTGCCGCAAGGATTACAGGCGGATTTTGTTTGTTAAATAAATATTTTCCATTATAAATATTTTCTCTTAGCCTATTTATTATTAAGCTTTCGTAATGAGACACACTTCCTCCTATGCTTACTGCCTCTGGCTCTAATATATTTACTATATTAGCTACTCCCAATGTCAAATTATCTATGTATTCTTCTAGTAAATTTCTTACCTCATCATTGTTAATATTGTCTTCTATTATTTTTGTAAAATTCTCTGCAGAAACATACTGGCTAATATTTAGAACTTTATTCATATTTTCTTTAAACTTTTTCTTTGAGCAATAAGCCTCAAAACATCCGTAATTTCCACAGTTGCATTTTTCTCCATCTTTTTTTATTACCATATGCCCAAATTCAAAGCCGGAATTTCTTTTAGGTCTTAAAAATTCTCCATTTAAAAATGCTGCTCCCCCAATTCCAGTTCCTATACATAAAAATACACAATCATCATACTTTTTTAAAGAGCCTATTTCCTTTTCTGCTAATGCAGCACATTTTGCGTCATTTTCAAGTTTTATAGGTATGTTTGTGTTTTTAAGTTCTAATTTTAGCTTTTCCACAAGGTTAAACTTCTTTATCCCCAAATTTACCACATTTGTTATATAACCGTCTTGCGGATTTCCTGGAGTTACAATTCCAATTGCCTCAATTTGAGTTAATTCTTTTTCCGTGCTTTTTAATATTTCGCAAATTCCCTGCACTATGGATTTTACAATATAATCCTCAAGTTCTGAGCCTTTCCTATTATCAATATAGTAAACTCTTTGTTCTATAATTTCATAATTTTCATTTACTAAACCTATTGCTATATGACTTCCACCTAAATCTATTCCAATTTTCATTTATTCAACCTCATATTACCTACTTTGGCAATTTTCTTTTTATTCTTTTAAATAATCTGCAATTTTTCCAAATTGCTCTAAAGTCAAATTTTCTCCTCTTATACTGCTATCTACATTTAAGTTTTTAAATATACCATTAAGCTCCCCTTTTTCTTTTACAAAACCATAATTTAACAATGCGTTAGCAAGTGTTTTTCTGCGTTGCATAAAACTTTTTTGTATTAGACTAAATAATAATTTTTCGTTTTCTACCTCTATTTTTGGTTTATCTCTAACCTTTAATTTTATTACCTCAGATTCTACCTTTGGGCTTGGCACAAAAGACTCTTTTGGTACTGTTGTAATTTTGCTTGCCTCTGAATAATATTCCACCTCATAGGTTATTGCACCTGCAAGTCGAGTTCCAGATTTAGCAATTAACCTTTCTGCAACTTCCTTTTGAACCATTACTATTATTTCATCAATGTCTAGTCTTTCTTGCAATAGTTTCATTATTATAGGAGTGCTTATATAATATGGAAGATTGGCAACTATTTTAACTTGCTTAATGTTAGCTTTTTGTTTTTTAATTAGGCTTGCCAAATCTACTTTTAAAATGTCATCGTTTACTATATCTAATTTAAATTCTGGTTCAATTCCAAATTTATTATTTTCTATGTTTTTTTCAAATCGTTCTTGCAGAATTTTAACCATTTTTTTGTCTAGCTCAATTACAGTAACATTTTTGCACTCTTGTAATAATCTGCTTGTTAATGCCCCTAGCCCTGGTCCAATTTCTATAACCATGTCATCTTTTGTTAAATTTGACGCTTCTATAATGTTATTTATTACGTTATCATCAATTAAAAAATTTTGCCCTAAGCTTTTGTCTGCCTTGATTTTATATTTGTGCAATATTGCTTGTGTTTCTTCATATGCATTCATTACAAACTCCTTTTTATTATTTATGTTTCTTCTTCCTTGACTTCTTCTAATTCGGTCTGTTTCTCTTTTTTGTTTATGAATACATTTGCCATTACTACGATAAAACTAATTATAACCAGTAAATAGAAATTAATGCCTCTATTTAAAAGTACTGCACTATTTATTACTGTTTGAGGAAATACACTGCTAAATATTCCAATAAAACCGCCTTCGCTTACTCCAACAGCTCCTGGCAAAGGAATTCCAGATACAATTGCGTGTACCAGTGCGCTAAGTGTTAAAATCTGCCAAATATTGTAGCTATTATAACCAAGTGCAAGATAAACGCAGTAAGAAACGCTATAATATGAAAGCATTTGTATTATTGTTGTAAGTAAATTTTTTAACATTAGTGTTTTATGTTCTTTTATGTATTTTGAGCTCTCATGATATTTAGCTAATTCGTTTTCCAATTTTTCTTGTTTTTGTTCTATATTGCGTATTCTAAAAAATTTTAGAACTTTTACTGCAAATCCAATTAGTGCTTTTGATAACCTTTTAGAAAATATACCTATAAGAAATAATACTAATGCACTAGAGTTTAAAGTAATACCTAGCAAAAATAACCATATTAAACCAGGTTTTAATACATCAAAATGTATTATAGCACTTACTATTCCCAATGTAATAGATACAACTTGAAATACGGCAAGTTGCATAAGTAGAGAAAGAGTAGAATGTGCAACAGATATTCCTTCTTTGTGCATATAGTATATTTCCATTGGTTGTCC
>CAZXVQ010000001.1:0-26836 GCA_964644295.1 uncultured Clostridium sp. | reverse complement strand
CTAGTTTAACTTTCATTTTTGCTCATTTCCTTTCGCTCTTCCTATAAACTTTTCGTCTTCAAGTTTTTTCTTTTCTCTTCTTTTTGTGCTCTTTTCTTTAGCCTCAATTCTATTTAAGTACATTACTAAAAATATTAAAATTGCTAATATTATAACTATTCCGTTTTTGAATTTATCAAGTAATTTGCCTAGGTATGGAATTTTTATGGCTAGCTTTCCTTCAATATCCTCAAATGTTACATAATCTTCATCTTCAATATTGTTATTATCTCCTTTGGTGATATACAGCTTTTCATCTGCAGTTTCTCGAATGTCTACAACCCTATGTGTAATAACCTCTCCTGCATTTTTAAAAGTAATTATATCTCCAATCTCAATGTTTTCCTCTTCAGCTTTTTTTATAACTATTACATCACCGTTTTTTTAGTTCTGGCTCCATGCTTTCTGTAGAAATAATATAGGCTTTATACACATAAAAGCTTGGAGTGTCGTATTTGTCAATGTATGACATGTAAAGCAAAACTATATTGTAAAGTATAATAACTAGAAATATGAAAACAATCTTTTTTATTCTATTGTTAATTTCCTTTCTCTTTTTGATTGACTCTGCGTCATACTTCATTTTTAAATTTTTCCTCCCAAACTTTATGTGTATAATTTTATTTTATAATTATATATTCATACGCCTCTCCAATGTATGCTCCGCTATCATACAGCTTAAACACAAGCTTATACGTGCCTGTTGTAAGATTTTCCTTTAAATCTAGGAAATATCTCATTGTGGCTGTAGGATAAGTGCTTACAGAATATTCTTTTTCATTACTTGTAGCGGTTAATGTATTTGAAACATAACCTGCTAAATCCACTAAGTCATATTGCGAAGAATAAATGCTAGAGTAGTCTCTTCTATATAGCGACATAGCTATACTAGGGTCGTCCAATCCAGATGAATACTCTATATCTATTATTAAGTGGTTATTATTGTTCTGTGTATACCCTGTTTCTTTGTCCACTATTTTTTGTTCATCTGTTGTGGTTACATTTAATCCATAGCTTGATTTTATTATAGTAACAGTTACTTCTGCCATGTCTGAAGATTCTATTCCATAGTAAATTCCATCTGGAGAGCCAAAGCTTTCTACTCTTATGGTATAGTCCCCTGTTGCAATTACTGTGTTATTTGATGTGTCTATAGCTATTCTAGAAAGTACGTTTGATACCTTTTCTGCCGTGTTTATTCTTACTGTTCCATCTATTCTTGGCCAATATGTTATTCCGTTTAATGTAAATGATACTCCAAGTAATGTATCAGAGCTTAATATATTTCCATTGTTGTCATACATTGATATTTTTATTCCCATTTGTTCGTTAAAGAATTGCGTATCATATATGGTTTTTGAGTCTACTACATCTTGTGTAAACTCTGTTGTTACTATTAGGTTAAACGTATCTCCCAAATAAACTATACTTTCGTCTGTTTCTGCAGTTACTTGTATTGTTGCATCATAATCCAAATATACACTATATACTAGCGTGTCTCTTTGAATACCTAAAACTCCAATTAGAGTTTGATTTTCTTCATCTCTAAGCTCCATTAAAAGATTATTATTATATATATCACTTTCTATTACATTTTCCCCAAAATCTATGTGAAATATAAATTGTTCGTATATCAAGTTTTGTTCTGCATTATAATAATCTTTCCACGCATTTTCTTCATCGTAATAGATGTTATTGCTTCCCATTAAAATAAAGTCTGATAAATTGTATATATATTTGCCAGATTCCTCGTCGCTTTCTGTTACAACATAGTAATAATATTTATTTGTAACCATGTCTAACATTGTAATTTTGGTATTTTTAGTAAATACATACCCATCTCCTGCTTCTGTTCTTGATGCTAGTACACGATTATATAGATAATATTTTTCGTAATAATCACTTTCGCTAAAATTTGCTATGAATAGCGAATAATATGTTGAGAATTTACTTGAATCTGTTATGTTTGTTTCTGTTGATGTAAATAAGTCAAATTGCTCTCCAGGTGCTATTGCGCCTTCGTAAAAGTCATTTTGATATAGTGCCGTTTCGAGTGTTATATTTATATCTATGTATGATATATTGTAATTTAGGTCGTCAACAGGAGTTTGTACTTGAAATCTTATAGTTAGGCTTCCCAAGCTTTGCTGAATTGATATGTTCTCTGAGTGATACAAGTAAAAGTTAAGTGTTGGTGTTTGTGCCGAGTTATCACTGTCGTATGTGCTGGTTCCAGAATAGGTTGCTCCATTTTCTGTTAAAAATACTGTTTGTCCGTTTGTCATCCAGCCACTATTTCCTGCTTTCATAGATAAACCAAATATGGTATCTGCAACTGTTTGGTCTGATGCGATGTTTTCTATGTATTTTTGCTCTACTAAAGATATTCCTTCTGTTAGACCTGCTGAAAATCCATTTAATATAAATTTAGTATTGGCTGTAGAAAATCCTACAAGTCCCAGCTCGTATGTTCCAAGTGTTGCATACTTAGAAGCTGTAAGCGTAATTTCAAATGTTGTTACATCCATTTCTACTCCGACTAGCCAAATATAGTAAACATCATCTGGCGGACTTGCTTCAACATATTTTACTCTTATAATTCCAGGATTTTCTTCTTCTTCGTAATTTGAGTAAAATCCATCTACTGTAAGGTCATGGTCTGTGTTGTGAAGTCCTCTTACATATGAGTTTGATGAGAATGTACCTGCATTTGTTATTTCATCTCCATTGTTGTAGTCACTATTATATAATCCAGTGCTTGTACTTGGATTTGTTGTGTTTGTAAATAGGCCAAAGAATGTCATTCCTACTACTTCTCCAAATGCTGTAACATTTTCATTTGTAGCTATGTTTAGGTTTTTGCCCTCTGCCATATAAATTCTGTTATCTACATTTCTTGTTGTTTTACCTGTTTCTTCATCTATTGTTACAACTGCTTTTACCTCTTCTCCATCAACATCTACAAGGCTTTCGAATTTTTTTAATAAGTTTGCTCCACAATTCAAATACAATGATGAGCCATTTTTTAATTTTAGGTCATCTATTCTACTTAATGTAAAGAATTCACTAGAGTATTCGTTTGTTCTATCTGTTGCACCAGATAAAGCTATAGACGAATTATCTAAGGTTACAATATTTGATCTTTGTATAGAGATGTTGCTTTGTGGTGAATATACAGAACCATAATCCTTAATGTTTATATAACTGTAACCACTCGTACTTGAGGCATTTCCAGAGCCAAATATACTTCCTTTTATTTGGCATTTATCATGTCCTGACCCATTTATGTTTATATCTATTCCAACTGTAACGCTTATAAACGAGAAGTCGTAGGTTTCTGAACCAGAAGCATTTGCTTCTCCTCCGCCAAAGACTGTTCCTTCTATTACAATGTCTCCAAGTGTTAGGCTTTCATCTCCAACCGCATTGTATCCAATGTTAGTAAGCGTATTTCCATAAACTACGGACGTATTTGCTCCTCCATATACATTTTTTCCAATGTTTCCGCCAACTATATTTACTGTACTTAGAGAATTGTTGTTCATATTTGTTCCTGTTTCTGCCTGGTTTCCTCCTCCAAATACACTTTCGTATATGTTGGTTTGAGTTCCTTCTACTGTTACATTTGCATTTCCATATACAATTGCTTGTATTCCGGTTTCCTCCTGCATATAGAGAAGCTTGTAATGTAGCATCTTTTACATGAACATAGGTGTCGTTTGTAACAGTTCCTTCGTTTCCGCCACCATATACGTTGCCAAAAATAGTTCCGCCTAATATATCTACTTTTGTGCTGGTTTCAATTGCAGCTTGGTTTCCACCTCCATATACAGAACCTGTGATGGTTGCATTATTTTGAATTGTAACTTGTGGTGCATTTGTAACTGCCTGGTTTCCGCCTCCATATACATCTGTTACAGTTCCATCATTTATTATTACATTGCTATTGGTGTTTGTTCCTCCTAAGTTGTTGCCACCATATACATTTGCTATTGTTCCTCCATCTACAGTTATATTACTTTGACTTACTGTACCACTTTGATTAGAGCCACCAAACGTGCTTTCTACAACACCGCCTATAACATTTACATTTGCGGTAGTAACATCTGCTTGATTTGCTCCTCCAAATGTGTTTGTTATTTTTCCATCATTAATGGTTACATTTGAAGTATCTGTATTTGCTTGGTTTCCACCGCCATACAAATTCGTAACTGTTCCGCCCTCTGTTACTACATTAGATGTAATGGTTGTTCCACCTTCGTTGTTTCCCCCATATACATTTGTTATTGTTCCAGAGTTTATTGTAACATTTGAATTTGTAACTGTTCCACTTGTGTTTGAACCGCCAAATATATTTAAGGCTGTTCCACTATTTACTGTAACATTTGTGGTAGTTGCATCTGCTGCTTTTCCTCCACCAAATATATAACTAATTTCGCCATCTGAACTAATTAGAACTACATTTGTTTCTTCTGTGGCAACTTTGTTACCGCCACCATATACGGCTTCTGTTACAGCCACTCCATCTATTGTTACATTAGTAGTACTACATGTTCCACCTTCATTGTTTCCGCCAAATATATTTGTGCATGTTCCGCCAGTTGCATTAATTGTTGTGGTTGTTACATCTCCTGATTGATTTGACCCACCATATACAGTTTGATTATCTCCTCCTAAGATTGAGATAGTTGTACTTTCGGCACCTGCTTCGTTTCCTCCTCCATATACATTTGTGTTTGTTCCACCTTTTATATATATTATAGAATTCGTAACATCTGCAGATTTTCCGCCTCCATATACAGCATTTTGTATTCCTCCATTTATAGTAACAGTTGCTGTTCCTTCTAATATTCCAACATTTCCGCCACCATATATGTCTGCTGAATGTGTTCCACTATTTATATTTATAAATGTATTTCCAACAGTTTTAGCAATGTTTCCACCACCAAACACATTTGTTGATAAATCTGAGTTTATGTTTACATTTGTATTTCCAGTAAGCATAGCCATATTTTCATAGCCAGAAACTCCCATTCCAGCGCCATATATATTGCCTGTTATTGTAGGCGACCCAGATATTGTAATAGTTGAAGTTCCAATTGTTTGGGCAAGTTCTGTTTTGTCTGAAGATAGGTCATAGCCTCTTCCTCCACCATAAATATTACCATTTATAGTCGGCGACCCAGATATTGTAATATTACAGTCTCCATAAAGCGTTCCTGCGTCTGGCTGAGTTGAGTTTGCTGTTAAATAGTTTGTGTATCCATAGCCTCCACCATATATATCTGCATTAATTGTTCCACCAGATATATTTATGTTTATTACTGTATCTACACCTTGTCCATAACTCTTATATTCATCTGAGGAATTTTCGTTATACCCAGATACTCCACCTGCTCCAGCACCATATATTGTATCTATTACTGTTCCGCCAGATATATTTATATTTACTATTCCATAGAAATACGAGTCGCATGCTATTGGATTTGTGGTGTTTCCTTCAATTGCAAGCATGTTTCTTCCCAAACAGCCTCCATACATTTCGGTTACAGAACCACCACTCATGTTTATTGTTGTGTACCCTATAAATGTGTTTATAGGATAATCCCAGTTATTTGGCCTGTAGCTTGAATTTCCTATGCTTGCTCCAAGTAATCTTCCTACGGTTCCATTTTTTATATTTATTGTGATGTCTCCATACATGTTTCCACATGCACTTCCTCCACATAGCAAGTTTACATCATAAGCATAATTACTACTTGTTGTACTGTTATTTATATCTATTGTAATTTCGCATTTATATAAGTCATCTGTTAATGATGAGCCAATAAAATTATGAGAATTGTTCTTTTGTAAATTGGTTGCATTACTTGCTCCAGGGCTTCCTCCAAGCAAAATTCTGGAATAAGTTCCACTTTTTATTACTACTTTTGAGTCTGTTCTTGGCAGTCTTGTTTCATCATATTGCAGCCAACCGGCAAAAACGTGAAATGCAGGAGAAGTTCCATCTATTAATCCTTGGTTTGATGCAGCATTTGCATAATTTGACATTACTATGCCTTCTCCCATTGTAAGACTATAGCCTTGCAAATAAAGGTATGTCTGGCTATTGCTTCCATAAAAAGTTAGGTACATAAATGTTGTATTTCCATTTAGGTATTTATAGCCTGAACTTGAAGTTCCTTGAAAATACAAAATTGCACTGTAATCTGTTCCTTGATATTTACCTGTAATTGTTACATTTTTGTTAAATGTTGTTGATGTCGCAGAATTAAGTATGTCTGAATAACTTGTGTAGGTTCCCATTAAAACAATTATATTTTCATCTCTTGAGGTCTCATCTTCAAATTTTCCATAGGCTGTAGCTAAAGTCTTTACTGGTGTTTCAGGTGTAAAGCCATCATTGGTGTCGTTTCCATCGCTGTAACTGCAGTATATTACAACTCTAGTTAATGGATCATATGTTCCTTCTGTGCTCATATACGAATATTGTGTATTTGTTGCAACTACTTTATATATAAGAACTGAATCAATGTCGGTTAATGTATTGGTTGTTGCTCCATCAATTATTTCCTCGCCATCTGCAATATCTACAATATACCACTGATATGTATAATCATTTAGATTAAAATTAGAATCTGCAGTTCCGGTTCCCTCTAGCCCGGCTGTTAAGGTATTTTCGGTATTATCTTTTTCAAATGATATATGTATTTCTAATGTTGGTACTTCAAAACTTACCATTGCATATGTATCACCATTACTTATTAACACTTCTACCACATATTCATCTGTCCAGTTAGATTCCATTGTAATGCTATTTCCAGTTATTGTTGTATCTTGTTCTCCATCAATATACCAAGAATAAGTATATGTGCCTGTCTGTGATTCATCATTTACTACTACTGTGTAAGTTGGGCTGTTTTGCTGAACAGTTCCGCTTAAATTTGGTACAAAATAATATGCTGTAGAAGCTGTGTCGTAATACCATGTCATGTAATTTTCTGCAGAATTATTTGTTACATATGTATTAAAGTTAGAAAGCATATTTTGTGCACTATTTGTATAAATTCCCTTATTTACACCTTGAACATATTGCATTGTAGCAGTTCCTGTATTTGTAGTAATACGGCTACTAGATGTACCAGATTCTTCGGTTATAGTAAAAGACTGCCCATTTGTGCTATATCCTGTATAATAGCTTTCCATTGTTAAATTTCCAGCATCATTTCCCTGCCATAAAGTATTAAGTGTAGTTGTATTGTTGCTGTTTGGCAGATTTGTGTTATTTCTAAGATACCCAAATATTGGACCTGTAAAAGCATTTGTTGCATTTAACTCTCCTGTATATAAACAGTTAGTTGGCCATACAGCTTGAGACCTAATTCCTCCAATTATGCCTCCGACCGCATATTGAGCAGCTACATATGTTTGAGCTTGTCCACGAGTGGTTATTGCTATATCTAAATTTATATTAGTGCTTGAATAACAGTTTTCTATTGAATATCTATAATTTGCGCCAGGGTCAGTAGTTGATGTTGCCGAGTTTACTGCTAAACCTGCAATTCCTCCAATAAAAAATTGGTTTGTATTTGAACTTAATGTAATTGCATAATTGTCTAATATGCTACTGTTATTTACTATTACGTTTTTTATTTCCGCATTATTAAAAATGGTTCCTGTTACTATTCCTATATTGTAACCTTTTGCAGTGTTATTGGTACCTGTTGTTCCCTGTGCATTTAATTCTATATTTATATTATCTAATTGCAAATTTTTTATAGTTGTTTTGTTTGTACTGTCTCCAATACTTCCAAATATTCCATATGATGTAACAGATGTTGGCATTGATGTTGGAAGAGATATTATTGCATTTGCTATTGTGTGACCTGCACCGTTAAATACTCCTTTAAATGAATTTTCGTAATCTCCTATTGGAGTCCATTCCAAATTATTCAAATCTATGTCTGCTATTAATTCAAAATATGTTCCATCATAGCTTGTTCCACCATTTACTTGTGTTGCAAGGTATGCAAGTTCTTTTGCATTTGTTATTAGATATGGCTCTGCAGAAGTTCCGCTTCCAAATCTAAAACTAGATGCCGAACTTCCATCCCACACACTTGCAGTAGACATATCTGCAGAATATAGCGAAGTTGCCATAAGCCCATCTTCCAAAAGAATGGCATATGTAGAAAACTTCTCTGCTGGGAAGCTTAGCGTAGTATTTGTAGTTTGTACTCCCTGTATTTCCTCTACATTTGAATCATCTTCTATATGTATTACTTTATATTGCTGGTTTTGTTCATCAATTTCGTCCATGCCAAGTATAGAGACCTTAACATTTGTATCAAAATCTGTAGGCTCAAATTCTATGCCATTATACATTATTTTTATATCATAGGCTCTTTTAAAGGAAATCTTATTTGTTAATTCATTTTTTATTGTATCTTCTATTGTTTCCATATATACATTTGTTGCCGAAACAACAGAGCCTAAAGGCATATAGCCATCTACTATTATTGTAGTATCGTTGGTTCCGTCCTCGTCATCATCAATTTCTGTTTGTATTCTCTGCTCATATAAAACTTGTTCATTTTTTTCGTAGTAGTTGTAACTTACCGTTAGAGTTATGCTTTGCTCTTCTACTTCTGTTTGAGTTAAATATAAAACTTCTCCTGGCTGTTTTTTTATTATATTTGAGCTTTCAGATGATACTGTCTCTGTTTGGTCATCTACAGTATTTACCTGTTCTTTTTCTTCCTGCACATCTATTTGTTCATTTTCTTGCACATTTTCCTCTAAATTTTCTTGTGTTATTTCGTAAGATGCCTCTTCTTCTAAAAGGCTTTCATCTTCTTGGTTTTCCTCTTCTTCACTTCCTGTTTCTTCATCTTGATTAATGTTCTTTTCTTCTATAAAATATGTTCCAACTTTTTTATTTTCTATATATTCGGGCAGAGTTAAATAATACCCACTTGCACCAGAATTTGCTGCTTCTAGCTTTATCTGCGCCACCTCTAACATTTGGGCATCATCAATAATGCTGGCAGTAATCTCTATAATCTTGTTTGCCCTTGAATTTTTAAAGGCAACAATCTCAAAAAGTACCAACATTATTATACATATTAAAGTAATAATTCTCTTTTTACTTATTAGATATGATTTTTTCCTTTTGTTTTTCATTATTCATTCCTTTTTACTTTTTTAGTCTAAAATACTAAATTTTTCTCCACCCTCTGTGTATGTTTTGTTAGATTAATTTTTTAAATTCGGATATAAACTCCATGTCCTTTAAATCAACCCCTGATTTTTGTATATTATAATAGTTTTTAATTTTTTGTAATGTTGCAATTAAGCTATCTAAATTTTCTTCATTTATATCTTCTTTGCTAATACTAAAATTCAAGAGTTTATATCTATCAGATATTATTACTGGAATATTTTTTTCTTCCAGTATAGTAATATTCTTAGTAATTATACTATATGGATTATTTAAAAAGTTTCTCAATTCTTCTATGGTTTGGTCTATTTCTTCTTGAGCTATATTTGGATTTTCCTTAATAATACACCCTACTAAGTAATTATTAAATTGGCTAGCTAGGCTTAACGCATCATATATGGTAGAAGTTTCTGATAATTTATCTATTATTTTTGAGTAAATTTCTTCATTATCCATTTGTTTGTATAGTTCTTTTATTTCTAGCACCATATCATTGTATTGAACTGTTTGATTTTCTTTTTTATCTTTCTTGCCAAATAAGCCCTTTCCGGTCATTTTGTTATTTAGTGCCTTTAGCTTTTTCTCTTTTGAGGAAATCTCTTTTTTTATTGAATTATAGCTATTTTTATGTTGCTCTCTTTCATTATATTTTTCTTTTATGTCTTTTAAGATAAATTCATATTTTAAATAATTTTTGTATTCATAAAGGCTGTCCAAAAACTTAATACAATTCTGGCTTATTTCTTTTTTAGACTTCTTGCTTGCATTTTTTATAAGTTTTTCAGGAACCATTTTTACGTATTCCTGTCTTATTTTATCCTCTTCGTAATCCTTTACATTTAAGTCTCCATTTAAAAAAGCATTTGTTATTAAGTATTTGTCCGTATTTATATCCTCGTCAAGATTTCTTTTTAAATTCTCATATTTTTCTTGTATTTTGTTTTGTTCTACATTTATATTTTTAAGTAGTTCTTCTTTTCTTCTGTCATAATATTTGTCCACAGTTTTTTTATTTAACGCATATAAATATCTAAAATTTAATTCAATATGTATAATTAAATCTGGGCACTTCCAGTATATTTCTTCGAATTTTTCTTTTACCTCATCTGAATTTATATTTTCGTTTGTAATTTCTTTAAAAAATGCTCCCATGTACTCGTTTACATATATGCTGTAATTAAAATCTTCCTGCGTTAATTCTACTCCAACCTCTTTAAATTTGTTTATACAGGCTAATATTTCTGTGTTTATGCTTTCTAGATTTTCCTTGTAAAATTTGCCTAATTTATATATTCTCTTATCAAGGCCCATTTTTTCATATGAAGTTTTTGTCGTGTCAATTATTTCTAACAAGTTTTCTAGTTCTTGCATTTCCGACTTTTGTATCTCTATTTTCTTGTTTTCTTTAATACTAATTATTTTGTTATATCTTTTCTGCATTTCGTCCCAAACTTCGCTTTGGGCAGATTTATATTCTTCTTTTAAATCTTTAATTGTTTGCACATATTTTGCAATATTTTTCTTATTGTTTTTGGGCATTGCAGACAAAATTTCTTTGTCTGATTCAATCTTTTCTAACAACTTATTCATTTGATTCTCCTAATTTCATACTATCTTTTTCTTCTTTTTCTAAGAAGTTGATAAAGCTATTTATCTTATTGTATAGTTCTAAAAGTTCTTTTGATTCTGTTTGGTTTAATTCCATTTATATCCAATCCTCCCATTGTGTCTATCTTATCACAACGAGAGGAAATTGTCTATTAATTTTGAGCAATTTTTATTTTTCTTTCTTTTTTCCTTTACATCCAATTCCACTTACCCCATTTTCTCCATCCCTTAGCTCATTTACTATATCGTGTATTGTTAAATATTTGTTACATGATGTTGTAGCAATATTTTCTGCCACAATTAATGGGTCTTTAAAATCTATTAATATTCGTGCCGGAGATGAAGCAAAGTTTGCCCCAGCTGACATTATTGCTTCATAGTAGCTTTGACATGCTCCAGCAAATATTGCTAATCTATTTTCTCCTTGTTCCCATCTCCTCGCTCTTAATACAGTTTCTACAAAATATTTGGAATTTCTATAATTGTAAATATCGTTATAATTATAGCCTTTTTTTATCATGCCGGTCATGTCCAGTAACTACAAGAATGTCCGGATTATATTTGCTAAGCAAACTGCTTACCATTTGCGGTTGTTTGCTTTCCGATATATTTTTTACTACTACGTCTAATCCCATACTTTTATAAAATCTTTGAGACTTTTCACTATATTTTTTATCCCCATCTAAGTGTAATATTCGCCCATATTGCTCGCGGTGTCTTTCTTGCAAATGCGGTCTCTTTTTTATTAAATTTTTTTTTCTTTCTTCCAAATCCCTATCAAGCTTTGTGAGCAGTTCTATTACTCTTCTTTCTTCAATAAGCTCTAGGTCGTCCACCTGACTATCTGCCTCAATTCTTGTAATAAGTCCTTTTAATATTGCTATCTTTTGATTTCCACTTCCAATTATATCACTTATAACAAACACAATATCTTTATTATACGATTTTCTTCCTACGATGTCGCCTTTTCTTAATTTCATATCATTCACCTGTTAAATTATATGTCGAATTATGTAAAAAGGTTACCTTATATGCAAAAGAAATGAGTGCCACATTGTGTGACACCCACTCCTTTTGTTAGAAGCTTTAGAAAAAGCTACTAATCCATTCAAGTAAATTAAACCTTGCAAACCATGCAACCGTGATAGTAGAAACCGTTGCCATAATTTTGATGAAAATATCAAGGCTCGGGCCTACTGTGTCTTTTAGAGGATCTCCTACCGTGTCTCCTACAATGGCTGCTTTATGCTCATCTGCTCCTCTGCCTCCGCGCACTTCAATGCACTTTTTGGCATTATCCCATGCGCCTCCTGCATTGCCACAGAATATTGCAAGCATAATTGCCGAAATAGTTGAGCCAAACAGAAGCCCTCCAACAAAATACGGTCCAAACAGGAATCCTCCTGCGATAGGAATAAGAATCGCAATAAGGGCAGGCAACTTCATTTCTTTAAGTGCTCCCCTTGTTGCAATATCTATGCAACTTGCATAATCTGGGTCAACTATTCCCTCAAGAATTCCACTAATTGCTGCAAACTGACGCCGCACCTCATCTACCATTACTTGCGCAATTTTAGATACGGATTCAGTAAGAATTCCCGAGAAATAGAAGGGCAAAGACGCTCCTACCAAAATACCTGTTAAGGTAAGCGGATTTAATATATTGAGCGTTAACTCTGTGCCAACATCTGTAAACGAATACAGGTAGCTAATCATAAGAGAAAGTGTTGCAAATGCGGCAGAACCGATTGCAAAACCCTTACCAATTGCTGCAGTTGTATTGCCAACAGCATCAAGCTGGTCTGTAATTGTTCTTACTTCTTCGGGAAGCCCCGCCATTTCTGCAATGCCACCAGCATTATCGGAAATAGGGCCATAGGTATCTACAGATACGGTTGTTGCAACAAAAGACAACATTCCAACTGCAGAAAGTGCAACTCCAAAAGTTCCACAAATGAAATTGGATGCTAATAGTGCAAAACCAATTACTATAAGAGAACTTAAGCAGGACTTCATTCCTATGGCTAGGCCTTGCGTAATATTAATTGCAGGACCTTCTTTTGAGGCTTTGACAATTCTCTGTGTGGGCTTATACTCATAACTTGTATAGTATTCAGCAATATAACCAATGGCAATGCCACTGATAATTCCTAAAACCGACGATATCCAAGGGCTGTACATTCCGAGATTAAAAGATAATCCAGAAAAATCTTTGCCCTTAAATAATAACACAGTAAGGATAAGTCCACCTACAATTGTTCCTCCTGCAGAAATCCATGTGGCTTTATTAAGCTCTTTGTGCGGGTCATCTGCAAGATTTTTTGTTAGTACATAGACTAGCCCTAGAACACATGCCAAAAGTCCTACTGCAGCAAACATTACAGGGAAAGTATACAGGCTCTTAAAAAGTGATGCCTCTATGTTCATGCCCTGTGCCACAAGACTAATTACAATGTGAATTGCTAGTACTACTGCAGAAACAATAGCTGCTACATAACTTTCCAAAAGGTCTGACCCTAATCCTGCAACATCACCTACGTTGTCTCCAACATTGTCCGCAATAGTTGCTGGGTTTCTGGGATCATCTTCGGGAATTCCTGCTTCCATTTTGCCAACGAGGTCAGCTCCCATATCTGCTGCTTTTGTATAAATGCCGCCACCAATACGATTAAAAATGGCAATACAAGAGCAACCTAGTGAATAGCTGGTTAAAGTCATGGAAAACGGAATAAAGCTTATTCCTGCCCAGTTGGTATAACTCTGAATATTGTTTAGTTGATAACCAAATGCAATATAGCAGATAATTATTCCAAGAAGAGCAAATCCTGCAACGCAAAGTCCCATAACAGAACCACCGCCAAGGGCAACCTTTACCGTTTTGCCTACATTTTTGGTGTTTAAAGCTCTGTTTGCAACACGTACATTGGCATATGTGGCAATTCTCATACCAATAATGCCGGCCAAACCGCTCATTACCGCTCCAAGTGCAAATGCAATACCACAAGAGATATGCAATAATGCGCTAAGCAAAACGAACAGTATTAGACATGTCCATATTAGCACTCCATATTCGCGTTTTAGAAAGGTATTTGCACCAATCCGAATTGACTTTGCAATTTTCTGCATCCGTGCAGTGCCTTCACTCATGTTCTTTACAGAGAAGAAATTATAGCCTGCATAGCATAAGCTTAATATAACCGCAACTGTGCAAAGAATATACATTTTGATTCCTCCTTTAAATTATGCTGATTTTTTTGCCGTGATTTTAAAGTTTTGGTTAACATCCTCCTTTTGCAATTTTTAATTTTACTTGTGCTCTGTTATCCCTCCTTAATTTAGAAAGAATATATTCATACATTTTATGAATGATTAAAGTATATCACGTAAACCGCAATAAGTCAATATATTATGTAGATTATTCCATCTCATTAGTATTATAATAAGTGCCATTTATCAACCATTTTGGTCACTTTTTCTCTATCTTTAATATTGAACGATACTGTGATTTTAGTAATTTAGCAAATTTGTTTATGGCTATATTTAAGTTTAGTTGCCTGCCCTCCTCTAATGTGCCTTTCTGCTTTATTTTCATCTAAAACTAGCCTTACTTCAGAGGCAAGAGCTGGATTAATTCTAAGCAAGCGTTCACTCACATCTTTATGTACTGTACTTTTACTAACACCAAATTTCTTAGCAGCTCCTCTAACCGTATCTTTTGAATCTATAATATAATGTGCCAATAAGCAAGCACGTTCTTCTATTGATATCCCTCGCATAATAAGCCTCCATATGAATACTTTTGTTTAAGTTTATTCGCATAAGGGAAATATTAGAACTATATGCTTCTAACATAAAAAGCCATGTACATTATTTTGTACATAGCCTTTCATTCTTTTCTGTTTCTGTATTCTACATTAAATTTTCAAAATTTCTCTTGCTATAATATATTCTTCTTATTTCTATTACATTGTCTTTTACAACATAAAAAATTGTATAGTTCTTTACATTTATTTTGTAATACTTAATTCTTTCGCCTTTAATTGCTTTAAAAACCTCGTATGATTCTGGAGCATTGCTTCTTATTTCAATTTGTTTTACTACTTCGTTATAAAAATTTTCTGCTGCTATTTTGTTTCCAAGTTCATATGTAATGAAGTATAAAATATTATTAAATTGCGAAATAAATGTTGGAAGATATTTTATTTCATATTTTTTGTTTGCCATCAATTATCCCCCTTGCCATTTGTTTCATTTCTTCGTGAGAATAATATTTAGTATTAGGATTATTAGCTTCTTCATCTGCTTCTTCTAATGCTTTATCAATATCAATTGCTCCAAATTTTGCCTCTAAAGCCTTTTCTGCATCTATGCTTTTTAGCATTTCTGCATATTTTTCTAAACTCATTACTACCATTGAGCCATATCCGTTTTTTGTTAAGTAAACTGCCTCATCTTCCTTTAAAACTAAATTTTCTATTTCTGGATATTTATTTCTTAAATCTGATACTGGTCTAATATTAATCATAATTTACACTCTCCTTTATAAACATTATCAGTATTTTATCATTATTTTATCTTAAAATCAACTATTCATGCTAAATAATTCAATGTGAAATTTTTTTGATTTATTGAGTCAAAATTGTTTTTATATAAAAGAATAAACAATGTGAAAACTGAAAAAAGACATTAACTAATAACAGCTAATGCCCTTTAAAATACCTATAAATTCTTTCTTATTCTTTAAATTTTCTTTAATGGTTGGCAATGGTATAGAAAAATCCTATGATGCTGTTTTTATTTCTAATCTTAATTTATCTGCAATCATTGCTATAAATTCTGAATTTGTTGGTTTTCCTTTTGCTGCAGAAACCGTGTACCCAAATATATTTTCTACAGCACCTGGTTCTCCTCTACCCCATGCCACTTCTATTGCATGGCGAATTGCACGTTCTACCCTTGACGGAGTGGTTTTATATTTATGTGCAATTTCTGGGTATAACTGTTTTGTTATTTGGTTTATTATATCAATGTTATCTACCACCATCATTATTGCCTCTCTTAAATATTGGTAGCCCTTAATGTGTGCTGGTACGCCAACTTCGTGTATGATATTTGTAACAAGAGCCTCTAGGTTGTCCTCGCTTTTCTTTTCGTTTTGAGGTATATCTATGTATTGAACTTTACTTTCTTTTAATACGAAATTATTTCTATTGTTAGATGGTTGGTAATATTTTAATTCTTTTATTCTATTTATTAGTACTTTTATATCAAACGGTTTTACTACATAATATTGTGCACCTAATGATATTGCTCTTTGTGTAATTTTATCTTGTCCAACAGCAGATAGCATAATACATATTGGTGGATTGTCTAGTGCCATTGCATTTAGCCTCTCTAATACTCCGCAAGCCATCTAAATGTGGCATAATTACATCTAAAAGTACTACATCCGGTCTTAGTGCATTTATCATATCCAATACTTCTTCGCCATCTTTTGCTCTTCCTATGACTTGCATTTCTCCGTCATTTTCCAAATAGTTTGACAATGTTGTGACAAATTCGTCATTGTCATCCGAAATTAAAACTGTTATTTTGTCTCTCACTCTTTTTTCCCCCTATACTTTAATACTACTGTAAATTTTTTACAATCCGTATTATATATGCTTATGTATTTTTTTGCAAGGGTATTTGGAAATTTTTTCCATATTCCGTCATACATTATTTTGGCTTTTTTACTGATTTTCGACATATTACGTCAAATCTATCTATATTAAAGTCTAATTGTGCATTATTCGTTTTATTTCGCATTAAGATTTTTTTGCATTCTTTCTCATTTAATTCTATTATATATGTTATACTTGCATTGTAATCTGTTTGGATTATATTTATATCATTTTTTTCACAATAAAATTTGAATTTTTCATTATCTGCATATTGTAATTCAACAATAGCCTCTACTCCTGGCTCTTGTTTTACAAGATTTGCGTTTTTAAGAGCTTTTGCTGCCGCTTCTGAATATGCTCTAGTTAGTCCACCTGTTCCCAAAAGAATTCCTCCAAAATATCTTGTTACTACTATTAATGTGTTATTTAAGTTATTCTTCTTTATAACATTTAAAATTTGTGCGCCAGCAGTCCCTGATGGTTCTCCATCATCACTAGATTTTTCTATTATTCCATTTTTGTCCAAAACTTTAAATGCAAAACAATTGTGTTTTGCATCATAATATTTTTTCTTAATTTCTTTTAATTTTTCCTCCGCTTCTTGCTTATTTTCTACATTAAATATATTCGCAATAAATCTAGATTTTTTCTCGACTATTTCTGCTGAGGCCTCTTTTTCTACTGTATAAAATTCAACATCTTCCACTATTTTTTATTATTCCTTTCATGGTCACGCTTTTATTTAATATGATAGACCGGCTGTATACCCTGTTGAATACGCAATTTGCAGGTTAAATCCACCAGTATAGGCATCTACATCAATAACTTCTCCTGCAAAGTATAGTCCTGTAACAATCTTAGATTCCATTGTTTTTGGATTTATTTGTTTTGTGCTTATTCCTCCTGCTGTGATAATTCCTTCTTCTATTGGTCTAAATCCCGATATTGTTATTGTAAAATGCTTTAATAAATCTGCAAGTTTTGTTCTTTCTTCTTTTGTGATCTCATTAACTTTTTTATTTGGATCTATGTTTGATTGCACAATAATTTCATTTATTAGCTTTTGAGGTAATAAATTATTTAAACTATTTTTATATTCTTTATTCTTACATTCGTTAAAATCTCGCTGAATTCTTAAATCTAACTTTTGCAAGTCTAATGCAGGCTTTAAATCTATTATTAGTTTTATTTTATTATTTTTTAATAGTTCTTCTATGTTTTTATACCTTATTAAATGAGCAGATGCACTTAGAATTGTTGGACCAGATACCCCAAAATGTGTAAATAACATCTCGCCAAAATCTTCGTATATAATTTTATTTAACTGCACATCCAATATTTTTATAGCAATGTTTTTTAGACTTAGGCCTTGCAAATTTCTGCAAGTAGATAAAGAATCGCCACTACTTGTTAGTGGAACAAGAGATGGTTTTATTGGGGTTACATCATGACTCAACTTTTTTGCAAGTTCATATCCATCTCCTGTAGAACCAGTTGAAGAATACGATTTACCCCCAGTTGCTATAATAACCTTGTCTATTGCAATTTTCTTGTTTTCTCCACTTTCGTCTTCATAATTTACAAACTTTACTTTATTGTTTTCTACTTCTATATCTGTAACCTTTGCGTTAAGCTTTATTTTTACTCTTGCTTTTTTTAATTCCTTTTCAAATACGTTTAAAACGTCCAAAGATTTGTCTGTTACTGGGAAAATTCTATTTCCTCTTTCTTCTTTTACCTCAAGTCCATTTTCTTTAAGCAAATTTATTATATCCATATTTGTAAAATTGTTAAATGCACTATACAAAAACCTGCCATTGCCTGGCACGTTTTGTATAAATTCGCTTATATTTAAACTACTTGTAATATTGCATCTACCCTTTCCAGTTATAAGCAATTTTCTGCCGAGTTGGGTATTTTTTTCTAGTAAAAATACTTCATCTCCAGATTTGCTTGCTGAAATTGCTGCCATCATTCCTGCAGGGCCTCCGCCAACTACTGCAACTCTCACAAAGTTTCTCCCCTTTCTTTAATCTATGAAATTTCCGATATTGCCTTTATTAATCCAAGTTTTCCATATTCGTATGTTAATGCTCCTTGTTGAAACCCTACAAATGGTGGACGCAGTGGCCCATCACATGAAAGTTCTATTGAAGAGCCTTGCGTAAAACTGCCAGATGCCATTATTATTTCGTCTAGGTAACCTGGTGTTTTGCACGGTTCCGGTAAAGAATTAGAATCTATTGGAGAACCTTTTTGTATGCCTTGGCAATATTTTATTAGTTTTTCTCTTTCTCCAAATTCTATAGTTTGAACAATATCTACTCTTTCTTCATTATATCTTGGCTCTACTTTGTAACCCAAATCTTCTAAAACTTTACTTGTTAATATTGCTGTTTTTACACTTGCCTTTACAACTCCAGGGGCTAAAAACAAGCCCTGTAAAAAGCTTTTGTTTATTCCCAAGCTTGGTCCTACATCTCTTCCTTCTCCTGGTACGGTTAATCTTTGAGCTGCAAGTTCTACCAAATGTTTTTTGCCTGCAATATATGCTCCATTTGGAGCAATTCCTCCACCTAAATTTTTAATTAACGAACCAACAATTACATCTGCTCCAACCTCTAATGGCTCTTGCTTTCCTACAAATTCGCAATAGCAATTGTCTATCATTATAATAACATTTTTATCTACTTGCCTTATTGCTTTTATCACTTTTTCAACTTTTTCTAGAGAGATACTTTTTCTTAATGAGTATCCCTTTGACCTCTGAATTTCTATTAATTTTATTTTAGAACCTTTAAGTCTTTCTTGTATCTTTTCGTAATCAAAGTCGTTATTTATTAATTCTATTTGCTCGTATTTTACACCAAATGATTTTAGTGAGCTTTCATTTTCTTCTATTCCAATTACCTCGTCTAATGTGTCATATGGCTTGCCAGTAATGCTAAGCATGGTGTCCCCCGGCCTTAAAAATGCAAATAAAGCAACGGTTAATGCGTGTGTTCCAGATATAAATTGACCTCTTACTATGCAATCCTCTGCTTTTAAAACATCTGCAAATACATTTTCTATTTTTTCTCTTCCTATATCGCCATAGCCATAACCTGTTGTCATTCCAAAATCTGCCTCTGTTACTGAATTTTCTTGAAAGGCCTGCAATACCTTGCTACTGTTAAATTCGCATATTTCGTCTGCCAATTTAAATTGTTCTTTAAGTTTTTCTTCTGCTGTTTTAACAATTTGTGTTATTTCTTCTTTTACCATTTTATTACTCCTGTTTATTTTTTTATAATATTTTCATATTACTCTACAACATTAGAATAATATGAAGATTGATATGCACTTGTAATCTCATAATATTCGCCAATAAAGTTTGGTTCATAAGTTTCTATAGTATATACTGGCTCTTTTATAATATTTCCAGCGCTATCTACAACTCCCCATTTTCCATTTTGCTTTATCGCACCAAAGCCATATTCGTTTATATTAGTGGCCATTTCATACTTGAATTCCACAACTACATTCCCAGCTTTATCCACATATCCCCATTTGCCGTTTTGCTCTTTTGCAAATATTTGATTATCTGTAAAAATTTCTTGTGGCTGTTTTGCATTTCCGTCAAAGTCAAAATAATCTATGCTTTCTTCTGACGAAATCTCTATATAATTATCTTTTATATAAATTTTTGCCTCTTTTTTAGTTGCAATTTTCTCTAATTCTTTGTTATATAGTTCTGATGTACTTGTATCTGAATTTATTGTTTGAATTATGTTAGTTCCTCTTATATTTTGAACAACATTATATTCTATAGGAATAATCTCTGTATCTGTACTTAATACGCCAGATTTTCCTCCTTTAGATACAATAAAATAGTTGTCAAAAGCATATTCTATATATGAATAGCTATTTTCTATTAACGTTATTTTGTTACTATCTGTAACGCCATATTTGTTGTTTCTATCTATTGTTATATAATATTTTCCGTCAGCTACTGGCAAAATGCTCTTGTAGCTATCTTCACTTTGAATTGTTCCAGTTGCATCAAATACCAAAAGTTTGTCATCCTTAGATGTGTTAATATACTGCCCAGCAAATATTATTTCATCATATTGAATTGGTAAAATCATATTTCCGGCTAAATCGTATACGCCTTGCTTAGCGCTTTTTTGCAATGCCAAAAGTTTATTTACCGAATCATATTCTATGCTTTCGTACTCATTTTTTAATATGGTTTGAGAATTTTTTAGAAGCCCTGCTTGTCCATTTTTATATGTTATCATATAAACGGTTTCTGCATCTTTTATTTCTGTTATTCTTTTTAGATTTGTATAAATAGTGTCTAATGTTTGTTTTCCCTTATAGTTTATATATCCATATCTATATCCCTCATCTGTTCTAATATTTACTATAAATCCAGCCATATCGTACTTTGTGTTTTCGTCATAATAACCATCTGATGCAATAGAGTTATATTCACATTCAACAAGCTTATTTCCATTTAGCTCAATTAACCCATATTGGTCTTCTTGCTTTACTTTAAGAATTCCATCTTTGTATTCTAAAGTTTCAATGCTGTCATATATGGCATCTGTAATTTTCTTGCCAGTTAATGTTATTATTCCATATTTTCCGTTATCTTTGTATTTTAAAATGCTCGTTTGATAAGAATTATTAATAGATGTATTATTGTTTGCAATTGCCTGTACTTTTTGATATTTTGTAAGTATTTCTTCGCCTTCTTCATTTAATACTTTTGAGCTATATTCCATTTCTTCTGTGCTGTAATCATAAAAGCATATAAATATTGGTTCTTCCGGATTTGGTATTTGTATATAATCATATTGTGGCTCTATTATAACCTGCCCAACTTTATCTATAATTCCATATTTTGAGTCAACTGTTGTAATGAAATAATTATATTCACTTACTTCCTCTAGTGCAATGTTTTTGTTTTTATTAATATTATTAACTATTGCAATAATTGCTATTATTGCAATTATTAAAATTATTAGATAAATAGCCCCTTTGGGATTTTTCTTTTTGCTTTTAGTTGTGCTATTTCTAACAGTTTTCCTTATATCATCCTGATTTTTTAATTGATTATTATTTTGTTTCATATGCTTCTCCTTTTTTAAATTTTCCTTAGTATATTTTCTCTTTTAGGAATAATTTTATTATAATTTTTTATAATTGCCTTGTCAAGAATTGCTACTTACTGCTATGTCGAAGTAAAACTCTACCCCGTTTTGCTTGTTAATAACTCCATATTTTGCTTTGTAATTGTTCATTATTGCTTTTACTAAAGATAGACCTATTCCGCTTCCTCCATCGTTTCTATTTCTAGACTCATCTTCTTTATAAAATCTTACCCAAATTCTATCAAGATTTTCCTCTTTTATGTTGTTACCAGTATTAAATACGGAAACTCTAATGCTCTTGCCATCTGGATTTTTTGTTAATTTAATCTCAATATATTTTTCTCCATTAATCTGTTTTGTATTTTTAATTGCATTTGTTAAATAATTTGTAAATGCTTGCTCTATATAAAATTCGTCTGCATAAACTTCCACTTTTTTCTCACATTCAAATCTTATATCTTCTATTTTATTTTCCTCTAACATAACATGGCATTTTCTTATTACCTCTTGTATAAGTTCGCAAATATTAAATTGCTGGTCGTTAAATTCTCTCTTACCATATTCTAATTTCATTAATTCTAGCAATTGTTTTACCAATTTATCCATTTTGTACGACTCGTCCAATATTACTTCTGCATAATATTTTTTTGATTCCTCGTCAGCATTTACATTTTCCACTAATCCTTCTGCATAGCCTTGAATTAGGGCAATTGGCGTCTTTAGCTCGTGAGACACATCAGAAATAAACTGCTTTCTCATTTCGTCTATTTTAGATTTTTCCTCTATATCTTTTTCAAGTTCCGTGTTAGTATCTCTTAGCTGTTTTATTGTACTCTCCAGCTTTTCAGACATTGTATTTATACTATTTCCCAGTTCGTTTATCTCGTCTTGCGAATTAGTTAATTCGTATTTTTGACTAAAATCTAGTTTAGACATTTTATTTGCTATTAGATTTAGCTCAAGTATTGGTTTTGTAAACTTTTTTGAAACCAATGAGGCAGCAATTCCCGCAATAATAATTGAAATTGCTCCTATAATTAATAGCAAATTGTTGGATATTCTAACGCTTTCTTCTATTGCAGCTATTGGAATTTGTATAAAAATTTTATAGCCATTATCAAGCTCGCCATTTAATAGTATACAATTTAGACCATTGGAGTAGACTTTTTTTATTGAAAAATTTTCCGAAGTATAGATTATCCTTTGCTCTCCTTTGTTCCAAAATTTGAATTTTACACCTATATCTGCATTTTGGTTTAATATGTTTGTAAAATCGTCGCTTGAAGAAAATATAACCATATATGCTTCGTTTTGTATTAATATATCAAAATTATTTGCAATGGCATCTCTTTTTATTTGTTCTATTGTATCAGCGCTATTTTTATTAAACATATCGTTAATTGATAGGTATTCTTCTTTTACGGTGTTTATTTTTGACATAATATAAAAAGTCTCCAAAACTAAACTGTTCATTATTATAAGTAGAGCTATAATAAACGCAATTACTCCACTTAACGTAACAAACAATTTCATTCTTACAGATTTAAATATTACTCCCTTTTTTTTCATGTTTTTACTTTACCTCAAACTTATATCCAATTCCTCTTATAGTCTCTATAAACTTACCTTTTTTGCCTAATTTGTGCCTTATTTTCTTTATATGACTATCTATTGTTCTTGAATCGCCATAATAATCATAATTCCATACATTATTTAAAATTTTATCCCTTGAAAGTGCAATTCCTTGGTTTTCTATTAAATAAACAAGCAATTCATATTCCCTTAGACTAAGATCTATTTCTTTTCCATCAACAGATACTGTTCTTCCTTGTTTATCTATTTCTATTCCGCCTATTTCCTTTATCTGTTTTGAACCTTCGGCTGTTCTTTTTAAAATTGACTCTACTCTTGCAACCAATATTTTAGGGCTAAACGGCTTAGATATATACTCGTCCACCCCAAGCTCAAACCCAAAAAGTTCGTCCTGTTCTTCGCCTCTTGCTGTAAGCATAACAATTGGAACTGTTGAATTTTGCCTTATTTGTCTAAGTACGGACCAGCCATCTAATTTCGGCATCATAACATCTAATAATATTAGTTTTATTCTCTTTTGATTTTCCTCAAATATTTTTAAAGCCTCTTCGCCATCTGCAGCTTCTAATGTGCAATAATCCTTTTGCTTTAAAAAATCTTTTATAAGCTTTCTCATTCTTTCTTCGTCATCTACTATTAGAATACAATTATTATCCATAATAAAATTCATTCCTCCCATTTTTTACTAATAGTATTATAAGACTATTTTGTGTCCTTCTTATGTTTTTTATGAAATTCTTAATATTTTTCTTTAGTTATTTTTTGGCTTTTTATTACAAGTTGCAATTAGTGCTTTAATTTTAATTCCATCTTGCATAAACATTTTTTCATGTTCTGTTTCTATATTTTCCTCGCCATTCCAAAAATTCTGCTCATTTTCTAAATTGTATGTCGTTTTTTCTATGGTAAATCCCGCCTCTTTAAAATAAGTTAGACTATCGCAAAACAAATTATCATCATCTGTCTTAAAATAAACCTTACCACCTTCTTGTAAAAACTGTTTGTACTTTTCTAATTGCCTTGTATGAGTTAGCCTTTTTTTATGATGTTTTCCTCTTGGCCATGGATTGCAAAAATTAATATATATTCTTTCTATTTTGTCATTACTATCAAAAATATTTGAAATTCTATCAATATCGTATCTAGTTATATACACATTATTTATTTCTTTTTTTGCCTCTTTATATGCAGTTTCTATATTTCGCTTTGCAAGCCCCAACATTGCATCTACCAAATCTATTGCAATATAATTTACATTTTGATTATTACATGCAATTTGAGAAATAAAACTGCCCTTTCCACATCCCAGTTCTAAATATATTGGATTTTGATTTTTAAAAAGCTCTTGCCACTTTCCCTTATATTCCTCTGGATTATCTATATAAAACTTGCTTGCTTCTAATTCTGGTCTTGCCCACTTTTTAAAACGAATTCTCATTTACATTCTCCACATATTAATTTGCATTTTTTTACAAAACCATTATACAGCAAAAATAGTACGATTTCAATGAAAATCGTACTATTTTGGGACTGATTTGTAAATTCTTAGTAAAACTATCCCATATTTTTTATCATACCATTTTGGGAGTGACTCCGAAAATTTGTGCTATTGGGGAAGTTTTTGCCCTTTTTTCGCACTCATTATGAGCTAGCCAAAATCGAGCATCCTTCTGCCTTACCCAAGTCATATCATCTTTTACTGTTATTTTACTTACTTGTGCCTTTGTAACACTAGCTACTAGAAAAACTAGTGGCAAAAAGCGATGGCGTGTGACCTAAAGGGCTGCGCCAATAAATTCGTTGAATTTACGCAGTTATCTTAAAAGGCTGAATTCTGCCTATTCTAACTCTCCTCTTCTTCTTGCTCAGGTGGTTCAGTTGGTGGTAGTTCTGCTTGTTCTATATTATCCCAAGTCGTATCATCTTTGGCTTTTGTTTTATTTACTTGTGCCTTTGTAACACTAGACTCTAGAAAAAATAGCGGGAAAACACGAGGGCGTGTGACCTAAAGTGGGCTATGCCTATGTTACATCTCTACCTCAATATACGGCAAATCTACATTCTCGTCCTTCAATGACAACTGTACATTAGATTTTAGAGAAACTAGCGGGCAAAACGCGTTGGCGTAGTTATAGCCGCTGGTGTGCACATAGCCCCCGTAGGTAAAGAACACAGACATCACGAAGTTAGAGTAAGCAGAAGGGGAAGCCAACCAGTACCATGCTCCTGGATAATAAACTCTATCTATATCGCTATCTGATGGAACGCTATAATTAGATGTCGAATAATAATATCCATCTGTTGCAGAGCTACTATTACTTGGTCCTACCATATATCCATAATCTCCTGAGTTATATTTGTAAAATAGTTTTGCTCTTGTACTTCCATCAAGTGTTCCTGTGTTCATGCTTTCTTCATTTAATCCGTAATGTGCATTGTAGCTATCCATCATCATTTCTAGGCTTGGTGCTCCTACTACATAATTTACTTTATCTCCTATATCCGTTTCTGCTCCAGATGTTACAAGCCCGCTCCATTTTTCTGTGTCTGTTAGCCATGTTACTGCCTTCATATTATTATTTTCACTTGATGGTGCTGTTACTCCATTTGCATACAATGACGGATTTAAACTTGCTATTTTTGATGTTGCCTCATTTCCATCTGTTTGCAGGCTATAGATAGTCCCTGTCTCATCTGCTTTTAAATATACTGTTCCTGCTCCATCTCCATATTTATTGTCAAAGTCTATGTAATACAACCTGTATGTTGTAGATACTGTGTAAGTATAGTCTCCCACTTGTATCTCTTCAGTTCCTTCCGGTCCTTTATAATTTGTTACTACTTTGCCCAAATATTGTGCATAATTATCCTTTGTTAGTATTGTGGTACTTCCATCTTCAAATGTTACTTTTACGCCTACCCACAAATCTGAAATATCTACTTCATTTCCTTTTGCTGTTGTTACTGTTGCTTGTCCTACTTCTATTGCTTTATCGTCTCCAACTACATTTTTTACTGCTGTAACTACATCATCATTTGTGTAATCTCCAGCGCCTGCATAGATTCCAACAAGTCCCATCAAAATTTGTTCTCTTGTTTCTGCGACATCTGTTTCCTTACTTGCCTCCTGCGCCCTATTTACTATTCCATTGTTGCCTACTACTGCGTTAAGGCTCACTCCTGCTAAAATTAGAAGTACTACTATTGTTATTACTAAAGCAATTAGTGTAATTCCCTTTGGGTTTGTCCATGTGTTTTTTTGTTTTCTTTCCATTTTCTCCTCTTTCTCTTTAGATTTTCTAAAGTATTGTATTTTTAGCACCATCAACAACGTAAATTTTTTATTTTAAGTTTAGGCAGGCATTTTAATAATTTCGAATTGTAATTTGCAACTTTTAATCATCTGTAAATTTCTCGAACTCCTTGTAATTACGTTGTTTTATATGCTTTTACAAAAACCATATAGTAACTATCTATATGGTTAAATAAAAAATGCCTATACCTGCTGGTATTGCCGGGCTATAAGCATTTTTATATTTTATTTTTTTGAAAAAATTTGATGCAAAAATTTTCTT